>JABDDJ010000007.1:54368-69321 GCA_013287645.1 Chlamydiota bacterium
CATTTCGCCTTTTTAAATATAATCTGAGGCAGTTTATTCACGGAAACTTTAATGAAATGCGCAACGTTGTAGATAAAAGCGTCGTATTTGTCTAAAAAATATCGCCAGGCTCTGGTAATCTGCAACTGCGGCTATTTTACTGCAGTTGTATATCACGATCAACACAATGCTACACTTGCAAAATATGGTCCTTGGTGATATAGTTAAATTAAAGGAAGGGGCTTTTTTGCGGATTTTCACAACAAAATCATTTTCAAGATTTGCGAAACGCGAAAAGATTAGCAGTGCTTTGTTATGTGAAGCTGTAGAAAGAGCTGAAAAGGGTATCCTTGACGCAGATTTAGGTGGAAATATCATAAAACAAAGAGTAGCTAGAAGTGGACAAGGTAGATCAAAAGGATATCGTGTTTTAATTGCTGTCCGATTGAAAAAACGGTATGTGTTCATGCATGGTTTTGCAAAAAATGAGAAGGACAATATAGAGAATGACGAATTAGATGTTCTAAAGATGTATGGATCGGCTTGGCTTAATGCTGATGAGAAAATCATAAAGATTTCTCTTAAGGAAGGTAAACTAGAGGAGATACAGTATGAAAAAAAAATCTAGTCGATTGACAAAAAATCTTATTGAAATGGGAAAGGATTTAAGGGACGTCGGTCTTATCGATGAAGAGTCCTTTCATAAAATCACTATGAGGCTGCTCAAGAAAGAGAATATTCCAAAAGTTAAGTGTTTAACAAGCGATGAGATTCGCGCAATAAGAGAAAAGGAACAAGTAAGTCAGGCAGTCCTAGCAAATTACCTTAATTTAACTGTGGGTTATATTTCGAAATTAGAACGAGGTTTGAAAAAACCCACAGGACCTCTTCTCACATTGCTGAATATCGTTCAGCGAAAAGGCTTACATGCAATTCTGTAATCTTGAGCTAGGTCCTTTCCAACTCCAAAGCCAAGGCAAGTGCGAGCTGCTTCTAGCATGTGCTTAAGTCTAATAAAATCGCTCTTTTCCATAGAGGCGATAAGCTCCTGTGATCACTTCTTCTCGAAAATAACGACTTAGGTCCTTGGGTGTGCGAAGGTCGACATGTCTCCCAAAGATTTCACTTAATTCTATTTCTAGTTGTGATAGGCGAATCAATCCGGGAATGTGCTGTGCTTCAAATTGCACCAATACATCAACATCGCTTGATTTACGAAAATGTTTCGTCAAGACAGAACCAAAGAGAGCAAGAGCTTGGATATGGTTACTTTGACAGAAGTTTTCAATCTTCTGCATTGGGATGTCAATTTTTGGCGAGATCGGCTCATGTTTTTTCATAAAACTAAACCATCATTAAGAATGGCCAGGATTGGAATCGAACCAACGACGCAAGGATTTTCAGTCCTTCGCTCTACCGACTGAGCTACCTGGCCTTACGCTGGATAATTTAGATGAGTGAAGCATTTTTAGCAATGAGAATTAGAGGTCGCTTAACTGAGCGATAAGTTCTTTGGCTCGTGAATCCCATGTGTGCCGTAGTGCGACTTTGTCTTTTCCTTTTTGCGCTATCTTTGAGCGTTTGTCTTCGTGGGCGAGAAGATCTTGGATTCTTTTTTCAAGGTTTTGGTAGTTGCCTGGGCAGTAAATTAGCAGCTCTTCGTTGTCGATGAACTCTTCTCGGACCCATTTTGTTTCGGACGTGAGAGGCACGGCATCTGCTGCAAGCGCAGTTAGGATTCTTTCGTGTGATCCATCTTTGAAGAAGGGCATGCTGTTAAGGCAGATTTTAGACTTTTTCTGAATGAGTAAAGCCTCTTCAAAGTTGAGTGATGGATGGATGGTAACGTGGGGCATCCCTTTGAGATAGTAGTCCCAACCCTTTTTTGCGGAGGGGTGATCAGTGCCTAACTCTCCAAAGATATGGATAGATGTATTTGGGAGCGAGCGGACTAGCTGAACTCTGTCTATTCCGCGTGTGTAGTAGTCTAGATAGGTAAAGAGTGTGTAGAACTCATTTTCTGTAGTTTCTATGCCGTCGAGTTTTAAGGCTTGAGTCAAGGCTTCTAATAGCGAGATGCATCCAGGTGCTAAAACTTGTTCTGCTGCTTGCTCAAGGATGCGATGGAAATGTGTGGGCAGGTTTGCTTCCCAATGCTTTTGCAGGCTTTCATAATCGTAACAAGTTCCTGTGAGTACAACGTCGTAGATCTTTTTTTGTGGTGGTAGGTCGTCAATTGCTACACCGTGTGGAAGAAAAAAGACCGGTTCGTAGCCTTGCTCTTGAAGCCATTCTTTGTCAGTGCGATCAACGCAAGATACTAGCAGATCTGGGCTAGGGGGCATGCCAGTGGCGTAGATAGCAGGATCAACTAGTATGCTTAATGTAGGTATACGTAAATAGTCCCATAGATATCTTCCAGAGGCATCAGGCACAAAAGAATTAAATGAAGCGAGAAGTTCGGGGCCAAAATCGATGATCTGATGTGCTTCGTCTGCACCGAATCCCTTGTTCATCACATCGACGATAAGGACTTCCACACCGTGCCGTTGAAGGGCTGCAGCAAAGTCAGCTGCAAATACGCGTTTGGATTCGTATAGATTATAATTGACAATCAGACAAATCCGATCGATCATATTTACTCACTTGCTTGAGTGACTGGCAGATCATCAAAGGGAGATCCGCTCTCTAATGCATCATCAGAGGTATTTGGCAGGTAAGAACGGAATAAATTTCCCAAACCAAAGATATCGAGGCCTATCATTCCTCCTCTGGCAAGAACATCGCTCGTTTTGCCTCTCATGGGGTCTAATAGGTAGTTAGCGCCTGTGCATATTGTGGTAACTGTCTTGGCAGCTGTTAGAATAGTTGAGGCATCTTTGAGAGGTGAATGTAGGTATGTTAACCATTCTTGAATTTTATCTTGTCGTTCTTCTAGTGTCGTTTGAATACTAGGTAACTCAGTAGCCACTTTTTTAATTAAATAATCTAGATTGACTGCGATCATGTCGACGTTTTGAGATTTAGTTTCAGCAACCCACATAGCAGTGGCAATAAGAGTATTAATATAAGTAATCAACTCTAGGGCAGTTAATCCAAGAGCTCCACAGCGCCAGGCTAGATTGTAGAGGTACTTTTTGTAGTATCCGCCTTTTAAATGGACCCAGTTTTCAAAAGAGGGAGGAATCCAGCTCACCTTCCACTGTTGATCAGGATTCAGCATAGGTGGCAAGACATCATATCCTCTGATAGCTTTACGTAGGTTGCCATATTTTTCGGAGAGGCATTTGGTCGTTTCGATGCACTTTGCTGTGTATGTGAATATAGCAAAAATCTGGGCTGCAACTTGAACCGAAATCCATTCTTTAGCTCCCGTTGCATTAAGTATTGTATAACCAAGACCATGGTAAACAATGTTTTGGGTTTCGCGATAGGCAAAAAAGATATTAAGATAGCCTAGATATTTGCTTGCGACGACAAAATAGATGCTTGAGCGAATGATGACGCGGCCAATAGCACCTGGAGTAAATCCTTCTTTAGCAAAACTAGATACAATAAGTCCATCAAGGGATGACATGTTTATTACTCTTTGAATTATAGAGACTTAATTATAATGATATTGGTTAAAATTTCTAGAATAAAAGAAAAAGTAGAGCGTTTGGTAGAAGCTTGAAAAAATATTAAAATTAATACTAGACAAATCTAGAAGACTCGGTTAGAATCCCCCTCCTACACAACACCGGAGGTGTACAATGCAAACATTCAAAACATTTTTTTACAGTTTTCTACTGCTCATGACAGCCTGGAATGCAGCTCCTGTTTTGGCTAAACCTGGTACGATCCAATTCATCAACTGTCGTTGGGACATCGATGGACGTAAATGGAAAACGCTTGGTTACAACATGAATGGCCCTGAAGGATTGGTTCAGTTTATTCCTGAAGAAAACCAAGGAAAAAATTGGAAAGAATTTGTATCCATGCAGTGGTATGAAAACAGAAATACCAGTCAAAAAATGCAATTTGAAATATTTATAGAAGATTTACAAGGAATGTGGCCTGATCAGAACGTCTCTGCAAATATCATTTCTGAATCCAATCTGGCTCTAATCGGCGAATGGTGGACTGATGGAAGTACGACAAAAAGCCCCTACTATGGCTTAGTTAAGATTTTTAACTTGAATGGGGATATCTATCTTTTAACTTATACAGCCTGCGACTCAGAAACAGCAACTGTTGCAAAATCTAAATGGCTTCCGATCTTTCGTTTAGCCATCCTAAATTATGGTGAACTCGAAAGAAAGAAGGTATTACAGTAACTCGATACGATTTGTAGGAACATATCCTAGCGCACCCTCTGGGGTGCGCACTTCTACCCAATTTCCTCCTGCCGCACCTTCAATAACTTCAATTTTTAGCCCTTCTTGAAGGGGTGTATCAAGTACTTTTGCGTATTGATTTCCTGCATCGCGATAAAGGGATGTGGACTTGACGACGACTGCACCAACCGGTTCGATAAATTGAGTGACAAAGAGGCTTAGAAGCATGAGAACAGCGATTCCGGCAGCAATCCAGATGTAGGGTTTTAAGATGGGTAGAGTGCGCCAGATGTAAAATGAGCCCAATAGTAGAACTACGAATGATGCGGTAAAAAATAGTTGATATCTTAGTGAAATTGACATGCCAATACTCGGGCTAAATATAGACTCCCAGCCATGTTTGGGCACTTTTGTAGAAAGATGTAGTTTATCTAAGGCTACCTGTAAATTGCTCCAGGCAGAGCTATTCCAAGGATCGTACTTTACAGCTTTGTAGTAGTGTAGGACTGCGGGAGCATACTGACCTAATTCAAAATAACTGTTGCCAATATTGTAATCTAAAGCTCCAGATCCGTAGGGAGGGGGATATTCTTGGCTAAGCTGTTTGTAAATGGATAGTGCTTTATTAAAGGCTAATTCGCGTGAAGCTACATTGGAAGCCTGTTCGCCCTGTGTATAGGCAATGTAGGCATCGTTGAGGCGTTTATCTGTTCCACTTGTAAAATAGCTAGCAATAGCGCCTATAACAACAAATAGGATGATAGCCCAGATAATAAGACTTTGAATGTTCATTATTAGCTCCGTTGTATATCATCATAAAGTTTTTGCGCTTCTGCTAGAACTTCTTGTGTAGAGATAGTTTTATCTTTTGCAAAGCGTCTCTTCTCAATTTCTGAGAGGAACGTATAGACATCTCCTGGGATGCCTTCTCTCGGTAGCTTATCGTAGGCGATATCTTCACGTGTAATCAGTCCTTTTTCTTTGAGCAGGCCCATAAAGGCTCTTTCGAGTGCACGACAAGTTTGTGAAAGGTCGTCTTGAGAGGCTTTGGCTTTGGCGAGCCAGTCTTCACTCCGTTGTTGTGTTTCGGCTCTTTGGCGCGCTTCGTATAATTTTTTTAGCTGGATCTGTATCCAAAATGCTAATGCGATGATGGGTATAATAATAAGTGTCCATGGACTACCAAAGAGTCTGTTATGCAGATCAGAGGAGCTCATGCGGCTATTTCCTGAAATCTCAATGGCTTTTGTAGGTTCTTGTGTAGGTTGCGAAGGTGTTGGAGTAGTGGGTGGAGGAGTCGTCGACTGTTCTAAAGCTTTGTTGAAAGGCGCATTGCTGGGATGGACAATAATAGGAATAGGGGTGCTATGCAATGTCTTGTATGTTTTTGTGTCGGGATCATAGAAACTGAATTCCAAAGAGGGTACCTCTTTGATTTTATCGGAAACAGGATATAGATCGACAACAAACATTTTTATATTTCCTTTAACCACACCTATAGGTGGAATGTCTCCTAGCTTAAAGTTTCCGCTAAAACCAGGCTGACAGCATACTTCAGGCATAGGAAGAGCTTCCAAATCCCCTTTTCCGGTAATGTCAATCGAAATGGTGACCTTATCCCCTACTGAAATTTCATCTAAGGAGACTAAACGGACAACAAATGTGTAGTTGCCTATAGCTCCGTTAAAAGATGTCGGCCGCTTTTCATCCGGAAAGGCCTTCACGGTAATGGTCAAACCGGGAGCATTGGCGCTGATGTAGGACCCTCTGACCTGTTGACCATTAGAATCAATCTTGTAGATATATCCAGAGATTTTGGCTTCAGGAAATTGATAGATGCCAGGTTTTGAGCTTTCGATCTCCTGAGTGATCTGTCGCACAGCAAACCTCTGTTCTTTGTAGTCATTAACGATGGGATCGCCAATCTTGCTAAATCCTTCAGCATCTAAGATGGGGACATTTTCTTCAGTTAATTGGATATTTCCATTAAAAAAATAGCGGTACCCGACCTTTGTGCGTTGGCCAGGAAATAGGGTTGTCTTACCATCTACAAATGATTCTAGCTTTAACCAGATTGATTGCTGTGCGTTAACGCTATAGGAGCTAGATTGATTCTGATTAGCAGGTAGTCCGCCATCGACAACAAAGCTTTGCGCTATGGAGGAGTAGGTTTTGCCAGCAATGGGAATAGATATAACAGGGAGCAAATAGATGCCTTTATCATGTGGAGGGAGAGTAAATTTTAAAATAGTTACTTGCTGATTTCCAACGGTATCAGACGACATAAGCTCAACAGGTAATGGCTTACCACCCATTTGAACAGTTTGTAGATCGATTTTATCGTTGATTTCATGAGTGATTTGGATATTTCCACTGATCGTCTGGCCACTATTAAGTGTTGACTTATCTAGCGTAGGGGAGACTTCGACAGCGCTACAGATAGTATTAGCAAGCAGTAATATGGAAACAAGGAACAAGAGCAATGGATGTTTACGAGCTCTTACCATGGTTTATCCCCTACTCTAATTACGTTGTGCTTTTGTTCGAGTTTGTCATTAAGCTGCATTTGCTGTATCTCTTGCATGATGTTCTCAATATTTTTTAGAGGCTCTTTGCCCTCATTTCCTCCCCCTTTTTTAGGCGGAGGGACATAACAAGAATCTTCACCGGCCGGTATCGGTTTCTCCAAGATGGCTAAAGTCTCATTAAGGAGCCGATAGGTCTCGTCTTGATGTTGTAATAGCTGAGCCAAATTGTTTCCTTTAGCTTTGTCTGCGCTTGCCCATGCTTGATAGAGAAGAGGCATCACTTGGTCCCATGGGCGGTGCTGACAAGCTCCGGGTTTTTTATCTGATCCAGTAAAATTTTTTTTCTGTTCATTTAGGGCAACATCGGGGAATTCAGCGATCAGATCAGTAGCCTCTTTTTGAGCAGAATGTAGCAGCTTAAGGACTTCTTCGTCCATCTCGTTTGGGTGCCCGATCCATAGCCTGTCCAATCTTATCGCATGTCTTTGAGCTGCAATGCTATATGTTAAAACATTGATAGGATTTTCTTTATTTAACTTTTTTTGAAAAATTAATTTATAAAGAGCAAAGCGCCCCTCTTCTAAAAAAAGACGAGCTGTGAGCTGCTTTCCTTTTTTTATGGCTGCTTTTGCTTGGTAAGCAAATTTTTCAGAAGTGCTAATTTGATCTCGTAAGGATTGAGTACCAAATTCTTTAAAACTGTCTAAAATCACGTCAATTGAATGATTCAAGATCAGATCATTCCGCAAAGCAAACTGGTAGTCGGCAAAGAGCTGCAATAATAAGTCGCTGCCCTTCTCACCTTGTGAGAGTTTTTCGGCCCAAGTATGTATGGATATTGTGGCGTTTTGGAGCGCTTTTTTTGCTCCCGAAAGATCTGTTTGATGCAAAGCTTGGATGTAGTTGTTATATTCTTTCAAAAGAGATTCAGGCGCATCAATACTTTTTAAAAGTACACTATAGCGTTCATCTTGAGATAAATAGGTATCTAGGTACTGCTTAAATAGGCTTTGGTTATTTTGCAAGTTTTGCAAATTATCCATCTGATCACCAAAAGTCATCAAGGCCATCTGAATTTTCCATATCGCTTCTGTCTGTGAAGTAGGTGAAAAAAAGGCTTTAATCGATGCCTGAGAAAGTTGTGCAGCAATCGTATTTAGCCACTGTTGCAATGCTTCACTATGACCCTTTTGGATACATGCAGACTGACCTTTTGACTTTTGAAGAAGGCATTCTGTCTCCTGAAGATCTCTCATCACCTGGCGGGCCTCTCTCAGCCAATCTTCGGCTGATTCTAATTCAGCGGGCAGCTTCATCGCGCCTAATATACGGTAAGCCAGTGACTCAATTAGACCAATCTGAGTATCACGCCGTAAACGCAAAGGTAGATACTCTTGGTCTTCCAGAAGCTCTCTAAATACAGCCATGGATTTTTCCCACTGTTTTTGGGCAGCATATGAGAGGCCCAGATCATAGTCAGAGGCAAAACCTGTGATAGTATTGGGAGACTGCGAAGAGATACTTTTAAATTTTTCTTCCGCTGTTGAAAACTCATCCGCTCTATAAAAATTTTCGGCATCATTGAGAGCATTTTGACCTTGTACTTCCAAAGCTATAGTTAGAAATAGAAGAAGAAGGCCTTTACGCATCATGACTCCTTTTCTACAGTTTCAGGGTAGAGCCATGCAAACAGCAGAAAAGCCAGGGATATTGTTAAAAAAATTTGATAATAATCTTTATAGACAAGCTTTCTCGAAGACTGAGCTGTAGAAAATGCCCCGCCCTTATTTCCTGCTATGATATCCTCTCCGACTCTCTTTGCCAACTGTAATGGAGGTGCAGAGTTTTCAGTAAAGTATTCTCCCTTAGAGGCTTCAACAATTTCTTTTAAAAGCCTTTCGTCCAGTTTTGAATAGACAGGCTGACCCTTATATTTTAAGTCTGGGATAATCGCTCCTTGTGGAGATCCAACTCCAATCACATAGAAATCCCAGTCCTTCTCTTTTAGTTCAGCAATCGCTTTCAGAACTTTTTTGATACGCGTCTGTTCTTTAGTAGGCTCTTCTAATTCATTATCTCCTCCATCGCTGATAAGAACCAGAGTATGTTTTTTCAATGTTGTATCTTTTTTGGCTTGATTGAGGACGGCTTGAAGTGCTTCTGACAGATCTGTGCCAGCAGCGCCGCCCTCATTGATCTGCATCTGCCTCAGTTGAAGGATAGAATATAAATAATCTGGAGTAGGGGGAACCAACAAAGAGGCGTCAGATGTAAAGGCATAAATAGCCACATTTTGCCCCTTTAGCTCTTGTATAAGCAGCTCTGCAATTTCCTTAGCCGTATCAAAACGGTTCATGCCATTTCTACCATCCTTAACAGTCATAGAAGCAGAAGCATCAATTAAAAAGATGACATCTTCCGGTTGCTGCCTTTTAACTCCTCCACCACCCCCTGCACCTTGTCCAGGAGCAAAATGAGGATGACCTTGAGGATTCATTAACGCCAAAGTCAAACATCCCCAGAACCCACAAAGGGCTAAAGTTTTAGCTACAAAAATGGCCGTGGATCTATTACGCACAACATAAGGGCGTAGAGTTTTCGATGAAAATACATTCAATACTTTTCTGCGATAAATCCTTAACCCACTGCGGAAAAGAATAATGAGTGGTATGAATAAGAACAGCAGCCCCCACCAGGGATTTCCAAAGTGCCAGTCAATCACAGGCATTAGGGAACCTTCCTTAGCCAGAGGCATTCCGCGATGATAGATAGAATGAATGCAAAAGCTGCTATAGATAATAAATAAGGGGCTAAATGCCATTTTTCTAATTGGCCTGGTGGCTGTCCGCCTAGTAAAGAATAGCTTCCACCACCTTCTGGAGAAGGTAAAGCACTCTTTTCCAACTGCTCTATAGTCTTCAAGATCTCTTCTAAGTTTTGTGACTCCGTGGCCAGAAAAAATAAGCCGCCAGTCATTTTTGTCACACGCATCATGAGTTTGCGAGAAGCTTCATAATCATTAGAGGCGAATGATGGCTCTACATTGACAATGTAAACCCTAATTCCATGGTCAGCTGCGAATTTTGCAGCCGCTTCTACAGGCATCGTCCGTAATTTGTTACCATAGTCTAAAGGGTTAAGTTCCTGGAATCCATCCGTAATAAGTATTATAACAGAGTTTTGAATCGTATAGGCCGGCTTACCCTCGCTAATCAACTCCTCAGCGAAGTGGCGCGTAGAGACAATTAAATTAGCTGTTTTGTAGATCGCATAGCCGATTGAAGTACCGTCCTGATCCTTAATCCGCATGATGTCTAATTCTTTCAAATGTCGTAGAAGTTCATCGTGATCCAAGGTTAAGGGAGAAACCACTTGAGGGGTACGAGCGAAGGTGATCATGCCTATCATGTCATTTTGTAAGCCCTCTAATCCAGTTGTTGGGTCACCCTTAATAAATTTTTCGGTAATCGATTTTAATAGATTGATTTTAGAAGTTTTATACAGTCTTCCAGTACTATCACGAGCTTTAATCTCCTCTTCCATTGATCCAGATTGATCCAGAGCCAGATAGATCGCTATCCCTTCTACAGGAGGAGGAGTTCCTGATGCAGGAGCGGATATTTGTTCATTTTCCTCAGGAGCTTTGGAACGGGAAACTAAAAGATAGGGATCCATTAGAGCCAGAAATAATAGAGCTATAACTCCCCAAAGTAAAAATTCTGGAGCATGTTGCCATCTCACTTTCAAAGTAGGGGGGATTTTCTTTAAAAAGGCCGTTTCAGAAAAAAAAAGAACCGGAGGTAAAACCTTTTTGTACCGTGTCCAAGCAATCGCCGCACAGATCCCTAAGCCAATAGCAAGCAAAGTACCTATTAAGTCAACTCCCCAAGCCATTATCTTCCTCAAAAAACTAAATAAGTTTGTTATAATTTATTTTAGAATTTCTCTGTGATGAGGAATTAGTTCGTACCCAAATACTCTCGCCTTGCCCTTGCCTGTCTAGGCCTGTTCACCGCAGAGCCGCAGAGAACGCTGAGCAAGCGCAGAGTTTTTTCTTCACCAAGTCTCCGCGTTTACTCAGCGTTCTCCGCGGCTCTACGGTGAACCGGCCTAGACAGGCACGGACACGAGATTTATCACAGATATTCGGAGTTTTGAAGCAGTTGGCTAAAATCGATAATATGAGAAAAAAAGTCTTTTTCCTCTATTTTTGGATTCACACCATTTACGCAAATAAGTACAAATCGGTAAGAAAATCCTCTTGGAATAATTAATTTTTCAGCTTTCTGAAGAACTTCAGGGATTATTTCCGAAGATATTTCCTTTTCCGAAAACTTGACCTCACACAGATAGAGAACATTATACTTCGTTTGAATAAGAAAATCTATCTGACAACTCTTTTTATGATAACCTGCACTCTGAAAATAGGGACCCGACCAAACCACTTCATCCACAGATAAACCTAGCAATCGATATATAGATAAGCTATTTTTAAGAACTAAATTCTCGAATTGCAAACCCATCAGTGAACTCCATCCTTTGGGTAATCCAGAGACTTTTTCTTCTTTAATGCGGTTGTAATAAGGTTGAATATACTTCAGGTAAAATCGAATATAATTATCCCATACTCGGTAACGCCCTAATCTCAATTCACGAGCATTCTTAAAATCCCACTGTATTTCCCGTTTAACAAATCCTGATTCTTCAAGTTCTTCTAAGTAATTACTCATATCCCCACCCTTAGTACGTCCTAAGGATGATACAAGTTCTTCCATGGTCGGTGCGCCATAACTCATGTGTGAGATAATTTCTTTATAAATTAGAGCTCTCTTTTGAAAGAGGTCAGAGAAAATGCGGTCAAAGTCATTAAACAAAATGCCTGTAGGTCTATAAGCCATAGTATAAAGGTTTTTTTCTGCTGAGCTATCGGTGCGTATTTCTTCTAAATATCTAGGAACTCCTCCAATAACGCTTAATATTTTAAATTTTTCGTAAGGGGCTATTTGATCTCGATTAGAACCCCAGAACTCGTTGCAGCGGTAGAGCGGTAACTCTTCAAGCTTAAGTTGATAGGAGAGGCGCCCCAAAAAACCTGTGCTACTTAAAATATTTTTATCAATCCAAACTGAATTAGAACCAGAAAGTATCACTATTAACTTTGAATTTTTCTTGAAGTGGGTATCCCAAAGAGTTTTAAGTTTAGGAAGAAATGTCGGGTCTTGAGAACCCATCCAAGTGATTTCATCGAGAATAATGAGAATACGTCCTTGTTTACAATATATGGCCAAGTCTTGAAAGAGATCACCCCAGTCATCTGGGTTCAACATAGGAATACCGTATCTTCTCATTTGCCGAGCAAACTCAGTTCTCTGGTCGTGCGCTGTTACTCCTTCTTCAGGGGGAACTCCAGTGAATAAAAACGACTTGGAGAATGACTTAGCAAATTCTTCTGCTAATCGGCTTTTGCCGATCCTTCGCCTCCCTTTTATGACAACGAGACTGGCCGATGACTTTTTCAATAGTCCAGACAATTCACCTAGTTCACGTTTTCTTCCAATAAAGTCCATAATTATTCCTCACTATCTTCATATTTTCTTAGATAGTGAGGATTAATTGCAAGTGAAAATTCCTCACTATCTACAGATTTTCTTAGATAGTGAGGCGCTTTAAAGCACGTAAAATAAGACAGAGAAAAAGTGACAGGTGCTGCCTCCAAGAACAAAGAGGTGCCAGATTGCATGATGAAAAACCGGTCTTTCAAGAAGGTAAATGAAGGATCCTAGTGTGTAAGAAAGTCCCCCAGCGATCAGTAGGTAAATTCCATTTGTAGATAAAGCCTCAGTGAGTGGTCCCATGGCGAATACTACCAGCCAACCCATTAGCAGATAAAAAATCGTAGAGAGAACATTCCATCTATGTTTAAAAAATATTTTGAAAATGATGCCCAATCCTGCCATGCTCCAAATAGCTATCAATAGAAATGAGCTCCAAAATCCACTTAAGATCACTACTGCAAAAGGTGTGTACGAACCTGCTATCAAAGTATAAATTGCGCAATGATCTGCAACTCTAAAAAATTGTTTGATATGTGTGACCTGAAATCCATGATACAGTGTCGACGTTCCATAAAGCAAAACTAGGCTACTCCCAAAAATACTGACACTGCCAATTTTCCATAAATCTTCTGTCTGCTGAGCTGTAAATATTAACCAAAATAGCCCAATAATACTCAAAACAAGTCCCAACCCATGCGTCAGGGTATTAGCCGCTTCTTCAGCAATTTCTATATCGGAAAGTGTTTTTGTCTGCTCTTCCATCATGACGCTCCCAATAAAGTAATAATGCGATCGATATCATCCAACGAATAGTAATCGATCGTGATTTTCCCTTTTTTATTCGTGCCAGTAATAGTCACCTGTGTGCCCAGCTTCTCTTCGAGCTGTCTTGCCAAATGTTCTAAATAAAAATCTCGATTTTGAAAGACAAGCTGCCCCTTCTTCTGTTTTTCTGCAAGTCGCTGGGCTGCCTTTTCGGCCTGTCTAACCGAATACCCCTCTCTCATGATAATTTCATGAAGTAGTCGCTGCTGTGTCTCTTCTTCTAATGCAAGTATGGCCTTAGCATGGCCCATTGTAATGGTACCCAATATTATGCTAGCTTGAATATCTCTTGGAAGGGCCAATAAACGCAAATAATTGGCTACCGTAGACCGTTTTTTTCCAAGGAAATTAGCCAACTCTTCCTGACTATAGCCATGTTGCTCCAAAAGCTGGCGCATTGCTCTAGCTACTTCCAGAGCATTTAAATCGACGCGCTGTACGTTCTCGATAAGCGCTGCATGGGCCGAATAAATAGCATCTTCAGAACGGATAATGACAGGGATTTCGGTCAAACCTGCCAATTCGGCTGCACGCACACGACGCTCTCCCGCTACAAGAACATAACCTGGCTCATCGGTTAGTCTTTGCACAATTGGAGGATGGATAATCCCTACCTGAGCTATAGAATTTGCCAATTCACGCAGCTCCTCCTCACAAAATTCCTTTCTCGGCTGATGAGGATTGGGGCGAATATCGCGTAATAGGACGCTCTTTACTTCAGGTGTAACTTCTTTTTCACTAGAAAATACTGGCATATTCTTTACAATAATTTGCTGAAATGGTAACAATCCTCAGAGCAAAAAGCAAGGCATGGTATGGACTCAATAAATAAAAGTGACTATTTCGGCGATTGGCTAGTAGAAAATGGAAGAAATATCCTTGGGGGTATTTTAGCGATTATCATCATATGCGCCCTCTTATGGTACTATTTTGGTAAGAGAATGAATGAGAATGATTATATCAACGCTACTAACCAATTTATTCTTTTTAAACGTGAAGTAGTCACCAGTAAAGGAGATAATGCTGCCGCGTTAGCTGCTTTAGCTAAGTTAGAAGAATCTATGAAACTTGCTCCAGAACTACACACCAAATATGATGGCGAAATCGCTCAACTGCTGCTTGCTATGGGAGAAAATCACCAAGCTCTTGACTATTCAAAGAGATTTCTCAAGCTAAGTTATCCAAAAGCCCTGCAAACCTATGCCACGTTTGCATCTCAAAGCGTAGATGTTGTGGAAGGTAACCTGCAAAATGCTTTAGCCTTGGCAAAAACAATCAATGAAAAAGCAAATTCAAGCTCCTTGCTTTCCGCCTACAATCTGTTGCAAACAGCTCTTCTTGAGCAAGCTGTGGGAGATTCTAAATCTGCAAAAGCTTCGTGGGAAGAGATAAAAGCGTCACTTAATAATGGCACTGTACAGACCATTGCGAAGCTATTTAGCCTAGGAAATATCAACCTTACCCAGTTCATTGAGCAGCAAAATAAAGATGGTTGATTACTATGTTTGTCTTCCTCAAGTTTTTGGACACTCATGGACATCTATGGACATTAATGGACAACCATGGACAGCTCCTATAAATGTTATCTGTCGTTCAATGCCAAACTTTTTATTCACAATCATAGACCCTGTCCATAATTGTCCATCAATGTCCATAAATGTCCATGATCGTCCACCTACTTGAGGAGGACAAAAGCTCTTCTCTTTGCGCCTTTGCGTTTAGTTTTATCCTTGTTCGATGAGAGAGTTGA
>JABDDJ010000008.1 GCA_013287645.1 Chlamydiota bacterium
GTTGAGGTTGGGTTGGGTGGTGCGGAGAATGAGGCCGCCTGCGATCATGACAAGGAGTACGCCTAGTAAGTCTGATAGAGGGGGGACTTGATTCCAGAAGAGCCAGTCGATAATTCCGACGAATACGACAGAGGAGTACTGAAAGACTCCAATTTTGGAGGCATCGGCATACTCGTAGGCTTTAACTAGAAAGAGTTGCATCAGCACGAGTCCGAGTCCGCCGCAAATTGCCCAGCCAATGCTTGTTAATGGGGGTACTGTGCCGATGAAAAAGAGAAAGGGCAACTGCATAAGTGTTGCTAAAAAAAAGAAATAAAAATTGATACAATTGGGGCGGTTAATTCCTGTTAAGAGTTTCACAAAAATAAAGGCTACGGCGAGGAAGAATCCTGAAGCAAGGCCGATGAGATCTCCAGGCTGATCTAAAATAGTTGCCGTTGGTTTAATAATAATAGTAATTCCGATAAATCCTATTAATATGGATAGCCAAGTTTTTAATTCGATTTTTGTATGCATAAAAACAATGGCTAAAAGGGGAATAAATAGTGGAGTTGTATTAAAGAGTAATGTTGCATTTAACAAGGGGATATATTGCATCGAAACCATATACAATAAACTTGCCGAAACTCCAAATAGAGCTCTTCCAAAATGATAGCGGAAGCGGGTTGTTTTTAGGATTTCAAACCCATCATTCCAAACAACGCATGTCTGTATCACAAGGCAAGTAAAGTAAGAGATAAAGCTAACCCAGATTTTAGAACCTTCTACTGTCGCTACTTTGGAGAATGCTCCAAAGGTAGACATGAAAAAGAATCCTATAATGATAAATGCGCAACCTTTGAGTAAGTTAGGTGCGGGAGGTGTATAAGGTTTCAAATTATCCTCCGCCTGCAACGACGAGGAGATCTTGCTGATACTTGGGAAGTGAGTCTAAATCTGAAACCTTTACTTTGAATAGGGAAGCGAGTAATTGGTTAGAATAGGCTCCAAGGCACCCTGACAGACCTATATCAGAGGGGAAGGTATTATTAAAGAAAATAGCCATGCGCACATCTTCGTGGCTTGTATTTTCAATATAGTGATAATACCCTCGAGGCATAAAACTGATATCGCCGGGAACCATATCAAAAGAATCGAGATGCCCGTCTGGAGAAAGGAGCTTAATATGCACTGTGCCGCTGATGAGATAATTGAGCTCGGCGGCATTGGGATGCCAATGGGGTTCTCGTACGGCATGGGGCGCTAAGAACAGACTATAGACTGCTAAACCTTCGAGTGTGGGAAGGTAAAATCCATTACTTATCTTGACTGTTCCGCCTGGTGTATGTATTTGAGGATTAAAGGCTTCAAGACTAAGTTTATAGCGGTTAGTGGCATAAGACAAGCTTAAGGGTGGTGTCTCTTCGCTAATCCCAAAGTAATTGGGTGTAATAGATTTCTTGAACTTTGAAAAAAAAGCGGGTTCTAAACTAAAGGTGGACCCCAAAATTGAATCGGGTGTTATGCCTACAGATGACGAAAGTTCGAGATCTTCTGCCTGTTCATTGTCAAAGCAGACGAGCATGCGTAGTGAAGTTGATCCTATATTTTGGATATGGTGAATGGCTCCCATAGGTACGAAAGCGATATCACCTGGCTCGATGATAAAAGTATCGTGGTTAGCTCCTGGGCTGAATATCGTCATTAATGCACGCCCTTCGAGGCAGTAGCTAAGCTCATTGGCATTGGGATGCCAATGAGGTTCGCGATAGCCTTTAGAGTCTATTGTTGCGAGAGAAATAGCCATTCCCTTAAGGGCAGGGAAGACATTAGCCTTAGCATCGATGCGGTTACCGCCTCGGTCGGTAATATGGGGTTTGCTAGAGCCTAGGGAAAACTGATGTGTAGACGTAGCAGCTGTCATTGTCATAAGAGTCCTCTTTTGAAAGAGGACTCATACTAAAATATTTATTTTTGAGCAAACAGCTCCTCAAAATAGATCATCAAATTTTTAGTATAGTTTTGCATGAAGGGATCGCTGATGAGTTGATGATGGTGCTGATACATGATTCCTACTTCTTCAGCATTGATATCAAGGACGCTCATTTTGCGGATGGAGAGATAATAGAGAATGGTAGAGGGCATATAGCTAAACCAGTTGGTGACGACAAAATGCCATTCGTCGACTTTGTCTTTATCAATGCCTTGCTGCAGCTCTTCATCGAGGTTATTTTTTAAGCAATTGCGGCAGTACTGTAGGGTAGCGCTATTATAATAGTGCTCATCTTCGACGACTTTAAGGAGAGTCGTTGGGCGTGGTGAATCAAGATGGGCGATGTATTCGTATAGCTTGTTCTCGACCACAAAGTTTTCACGATGCAGATCGACATAGGAATGAAAGAGCATACCAGCCGAAAAGGGTGTGGGAGCATTAAGGACATCATCAAGGGTAACATTGGGGAAATGGGTGAATTCGCGTTCACATGCGTCAATATAGCGAATGTCAGGGAAGAGAGTTCCGACCATAAAGGCAGATTTTTCCTCTTCATTATATTTTGGGTAATATTCCCAAAACTTTTTGGCTAGGACGGCATGGGTGATGGGGCAAGCAGCCGAACAGGTGTTTACAATGCATAAAATGGAGAAAAGACAACTTAAAAATAGACGATACAACATATTATATTACTCACTAAAAAGATGTTAAAAAATAATTTTGATGATTCTCGCTGGATCTGGACTGAATGCGCTCTATAAGCGGCTCTAATTCAAAGAGAGGCTCATCTTTTAACACTGCGATAAAATGATCGAAGTGCTCAAAGCGATTCAAGATTTCCGGATCAGCAGGTGAAAGATTGGCATAAGCCAAAACCCATTGAACTTCTTCTGGGAAGGTTGCGTTCCAAGAGACTGCCTTGGCTCTATATCCATTGGCTATAAACTGTTTTTCGAGTTGATGAGCAATGGTGGAATTTTTCTGTGCAATGAGGAGCGTATGCCGTTGGTCTGCCTTTGCATTCAGTGTAAGGAGACTGACTAAGCGTTTTACGGCCTGAGAACAGTTTTTGGCAGATGAAATATTTCCTATCACTTGCAATCCCATGAACTTTAAGCTTTCTGAAGAGGCCGGTATGCCCTTGTTAAGGGAGCGGACTAGCGTCCATGCAGCAGTAAGGAATAGTCCGGTAAAAGCGCCGAAAAATGCAAAAAAGAGGAGGCGTGGGCTGTCGGGATGGAGCGGAACGATAGCGCTATCGAGTGGGGCAGACTGCATGATTTCGAGATTGCTAGAGATATTTTTAGACTCGACGAGGTTAGTGATCTCTTTGCTCATCTGCTTCTGCATTTCCATATGCTGGTGGATCAGTTGCTCGGAGACCCATTTTTTGGGTAGGACAGCCATCTGGTTTTGGAGCTCTTCTTGCTGTTTTTCGAGGAGGACTAGCTCTTGTTGTAAGTTGACAATTTTGATGCGAATGTGGTCTGAGGTTTGGTTTTCAGCGACACTGATAGTCTCTTGGATAATGCCTAAAGTGGCTTGACGCACTTCTCGGATCTTATCTTGAAGGAGGTTAAGCTTGATGGCAAGGAGGTCTTTTGTTTGTTTAAGATGTAGTGTGAGGAATTTTCGTTGGAGGCGAAGCTCTTCTTGAAGCCGGGCAAGCTCTTTTTCTGTTCGGTTGCTTTTATCATTGATTGCAAGAACTATTGTGGAGGCATTATTAGCGATTTCTTTGCTAATGGAATCGTTAAGAAGTGCTGTAAGAGAACTGAGTTCAAATTCCGGCTGTAGCAGCTGTTCAATCATAAAGTCGTATTGGAGTATCTGCCCTTCAATTTGGCTAAGTTCTTTATTGTAGGTCAAAAATAGGTCATTGGCGATCTGGAGGTTGATGCCTTGTAGTTCGGAAGAGGGGTTTTGCTGGTGCGCTAAGTTCTCTTCAATCGCGTTGGAATAGACTCGTAAATGGTGAAGTAAGTTTTGTAGATAAACCAGGAACTTGGTGCGCAGGACTGGAGAGAGGTCTTTTTGTAACTTGGCATGCCAAGCGTTCACCAGGTATTCGGAGGATTTAAGAGAAGGAGGTACTATGGAGGGAACTTTGCCTTCTTTCAATTGAGCGATCAAGTTGCAGGTATCGCTTTGGCATATCGAGAGAGCAGATAGCGTGTCCATATTTTGCTCAAAGGCATCTTGATAATTGGATTTTCTCAAGGTGTTTGATGTGCTCAGTGCTACTTGAATAGAGTCATACTGCTGCTTTAGATCGCGAATCTCCATCAAGAGCTTATTGAGGAAGGGATAATCCGCCATGGCGCTTAAAGTTTCTAAAGAGAGTTTTCCCTCATGACGTGCCGATTCAAGACGCTGAATCTCCTGACCAATCGCTAGTTGTTTTCCTTTAATGGCATGCTGGTTAGAGGCGAGGAATTCCATTGCTCGCTGGCTGTCGATAAAGCCTAAACTAGAAAAATCTTCTGAAAGTGTGTCAGCATAGGCTTTCATCTTTTTTTGCAGACTAGCAAAAACTTCATTCTGACGCTTTTGAAGATAGCTGATCTGTTCGTCCATCATTTTCTTATGTTCAGCATCGATATAATCTTGATAGAGCTTCATCAATGTGTTGACAAACGCCATTGCTTGATGGCGGTCTTCATTGCGATAGCGTATCCTTAGCAGTGAGTTGTCATCTTTATCCGTATTGATGACCACTAACTTGGAGAGGTCTTTTGCTGTTTGAGCTAACGGCATAAGTATCAGTCCGAACTCTTTTCCGCTTAAGGGCTTTTGCGATTGGCCAAGGATAACGAATGAGGCGTCGTTGATAGTGATGGGTGTTCCGAGATTGCTTTGTAGTTCGATGCCGTTGCCGGATAAAATGAAGGTATTTTCGTCCTGAAAACTGATTGTGTAGGCTATAGGGGTCTCGCCATTGTAAAGTATTTCTTTTACAAACAGCTCTTCCTCAGCATCGGGAAGCACAGGTACTCGATGGTTCGTCAAGAGTGCATATTCAACGCGCAAGTTATCTTGCATTAAGTCCAGAAGTGACTTCTCTTGTGGAAGAGAAACAACTTTGGCCTGCATACCTTCACGCTTAATGACCTGCTCCATCATCGATCGCGACTTCATTGTAGAGACAGCCACGCTGTCATTTGAGTCATTGGATTGACTAAGCAGGAGAGCTGTTAGATTGCTTGACGTTACACCTCCTCGAGAATGATTTTTTTCTCGAAATGAGGCTTCAGCAGTATAGCGGATAGGCTCGCTTAACGACCAGTATGTTCCAAACAAACCCAGTAGCACCATTCCAAAAATAATTGTCTTCCATGACCTTTTCCAGATGCCAAACACATCCTTAATCGTATAGAGGTCAAATGAGAAGGGGTGCTTTACTGTCATATTATCTCCACACTAATAGGTGATTCGGTACAGATCGTACCCCTCTCTGAAACTGTTAAAGCTAGGAAGAAGCTGTTCGATGAAACGATTCCATTCTGTGATAGGCTTTGCAGTGACATACACAGTATCCCCAGGCATTAACAGAAGGCTGTCATTCGGAAGATGGACGATATGATCCCATGACAAACAGTAAATTTTGGGACATTTAAGATTTCCACGAATCACTTGGATGCGGCTCAAGTCACCCGTGAATGGGATTCCTCCGGCATTAACAAGGGCTTCTCGTAGCGATATGAATCCGTAAGGAAGATTGACCGCTTTAGGCATGCGCACCTCTCCCATCACCATGACAGGAGCATCGGTAGGGTTAGCGATAAAGACTTTATCACCTCCGCGCATCACGATATTTTGGCACATATCCCCTTCATTCATGAGCTTGTATAGGTCAAGGGGAAGCGGCCGTCCACAACGTACGACATAGCTCATAAATAAGTTGGCGTTAGGGGCAATATGGGCTTTAGAAAGGACTTCATAAAGACGAATTTTACCATCGACAGGAATCGTAGGCACGCCGACAAGTCCTGCTAACTCCACCTTTCTCTGCAGGCGATCGCGATAAGTGACGTATAGCTCCACTTCGGACATATGCTGTCTAAAATTCTCTTGTAATACTTCACGTGCTTCTTCGAGAGTTAGTCCAGCGACTTGCGTAGCAGGAATATCGGGCAGACTAATTTCACCATGATAGACACGAAAGCCTCCAATGCTTTCGTTCAGCATTTGGATGGATTGCATTAAGTCTTTTCTTTTCGGATGGTAAACAGAGATATTTAGAATATCGTCTTCGACTATCACATCCCTATATTCGAGCAGATCTTGGGGACATAGTTCTCCAAGATCCGTGCCTGTCATCTCAAGAATTGTTAACTTTCCCTCACGGATTTTGTAAGAATCGCAGACAAATTCGTCCGCTCCTAAAACAGCGTAGTCATAGCAGGGTTTAGTGCAACTGCATAGAGTCACTGCCAGGAAAAAAAGACATAAATTCATCAAAATTCGATACATACGTCATTAATCCTTGGACAAACAGAACGAAGATGAATTATCATATTAATTCGCATTTACGTGAATAAGAAAATGTTATAAGGAGACGATTTTGAAAGTTTTTCTGGGAGTTGGAGCAAATTTGGGAGATCCCATGGCGACAATTCTGCAAGCTTGGAAATTAGTAAGAGCTCTTTCAAAAGTGAGTGATCTCCAAAGTTCTCACTATTACTTAACTACGCCAGTGAGCTCCATTCCCCAACCAGATTATATCAATAGTGTCTGGTCCTTATCGACAGATTATTCGCTCTGTGATTTGCTAAAGGAATTACAGAACGTAGAAAAGAGCCTAGGTAAAGTCATTAAGCATAAAGATGCGCCTCGCACTATTGATTTGGATATTTTACTTTATGGAAGAGAAGAAATGACTACCGAAGAGTTACAAGTCCCTCATCCAAGCTGGAAAGAGCGACCCTTCGTGCTGGTACCACTCTCTGATCTAACGGAGAAGGTGTTCTTACCAAGAGGTAAAGAAATTGCTATTTCGGAGCTTCTTAATGGGCTTTCATTAAATGGCGTAAAAAAGATTCACGACCGGAGCATTGTATGGAAACAGTAGAAGTCAAGGGAATACGTATAGGCGCCAGAGAGCCTTTAGCAGCAATGTGTGGCCCGTGCGTCATCGAGAGCCTAGACCACTGCTTGAAAGCAGCCACATTTTTGAAAAAGTTGTACGAAAGTAAAGGAATTCCTTTAATTTTCAAATCAAGTTATGACAAAGCCAACCGCTCTGCCTTAGGGTCCTTTCGCGGTCCAGGAATTGACGAAGGCCTACGTATCCTCGAAAAAGTACGCGATGAACTTGATCTACCCATTGTTACAGATGTCCATACCGTAGAAGATATTAACGCCGCCGCTCAAGTATGCGATATCCTACAAATCCCTGCGTTCCTTTGCCGACAGACTGATCTCATCGTTGCCGCCGCCGAAACAGGCAAAGTCGTCAGTGTTAAAAAAGGACAGTTCATGGCCCCTTGGGATATGGCTAATGTTGTAAACAAAATTAAAGGCACAGGAAATAAACGCATCATTCTCGTAGAGAGAGGCGTCTCATTCGGGTATAATACACTCGTCAGTGATATGCGTTCTCTGGCCATCATGCAAGAATTAGGTGTACCCGTTTGCTTTGATGCCACACACTCTGTACAGCAGCCTGGAGGCTTAGGAACCCAGTCTGGTGGACAAAGAGAACATGTTCCTCTTTTGGCTCGTGCTGCAGTTGCCGCAGGCATCCAGTGCATCTTCATCGAAGCACATCCAAATCCTGCACAAGCCCCTAGCGATGCTGCCGCTATGCTTCCCTTTGATCAATTATCAGCACTATTGGATCAACTACTAAGTATCCATGCTATTGTTTGGAAAAAAGAGCCTGCACAGATATGCATAAAGTCAAATTAGCCATTTGCATCAGTACCTTTCTATTGGTAGGATTAGCCTTGAGCATGTCCTATGCCATTTATTATGGAAACGATAACGCGCCCCAAACCTATCAAGAATTAGCACAATTTTCCCAGCAAGGAACAGAAAGCAAGCCAACTCAACAACTACGAAAAGGCATCCTAAAATCTCATGTAGAAGGGGGAGACCTACCACGCCGACAACAGACAATCACCAGCGAAGAATCGATCATTACTATGCAGCCTAAAAAAGGCCTTAGTCCATCGAATGAAGAATTACACAAAGTATCCGTTAACTTAGACCAGTGGAAAGGCATAGAGTCAATCCAAGCAGGCACTGCAGAGTTTGATGGAAAAGAGCTCTATCTTTCAGATGGAGTAAAAGCCACTTTAGAAAATTTTATTGTCACTGCACAACAAGCCATATTCATTCCACGCAAAGACCAGAAGGGCTTAGAAATTGAAAAAGTACTGCTTATTGATAATGTCAAAATGAGCAGTTTCTTACCCTCAAAGCTACAGTATGCACTCGCCGATAAAGTCGAATACCTGCCCGAAAGCAAAACCTGGATATTTACCGCCATACCGCCCAAACGCGTACTTTATTACGATAAGCTCAATCAAGTTACTATCAGTGCTCCCCATATTGTTGTACAGGATGGGGAAGGAGAGGCCAAACCCCGTGTTAAAGCCACTGGAGATGTCCGCTTCTCCTTTGCCGAAAAAGAGCTTAACGAGATGCAGAAGCTTTTTAGGAGAGAACAGTGACCCCAGTCCTTAAAACCGTCAATTTAAAAAAATCCTATAACGGACGTTGCGTTGTCGATGGGCTTTCTTTCGAGGTCAACCGCGGCGAGATTGTAGGATTGCTTGGACCTAATGGAGCAGGAAAGACCACAGCCTTTTACATAACTATGGGACTCATACGTCCCGATGATGGCCAGGTCCTGTTTTGCGGAAACGATGTCACCCACTGGCCCATTCATCAGCGCGCCAAGCAGGGGATGGGCTACCTGGCACAAGAGCCCTCCATTTTTCGCACTCTGACAGTAGAAGAGAATATTCTCAGTATACTAGAAGTGCTCCCCTTAACAAAAGCACAGCGTAAACAGCGCTTAGAAGAGCTGCTTGCAGAATTGCATCTAACGCCTTTAGCCAAAAAGATGGCTTTAGCACTATCAGGAGGAGAGCGTAGACGCTTAGAAATCACACGCGCACTCGTCACAAATCCCGTCTGCTTACTTCTCGACGAGCCCTTTGCCAATATAGACCCTATTTCTGTGGAGGAGGTCAAAGCCCTTGTACGCCTTCTCACAAAACGCCAGATCAGCGTCTTGATTACAGATCATAATGCCCGCGAAATCTTTAGCCTAGTGGACAGAAGCTACCTAGTCTACGAAGGAAAGGTTATGTGCTCAGGCTCTGTCAACGACCTTGTTAACGACCCTCTTGTCCGCCAACGCTACCTCGGCGAACACTTCACCTATTAAGCTAAACTAGATAAACCAGATTTAACGCACACATAAAAAATTAAACGCAAAGACGCAAAGGCGCAAAGAATTTTTTTTATTTTCTTCTTTGCGCCTTTGCGTCTTTGCGTTTAATTTTTCTCAAAGCAACTTCTCTTTTAACCAGTTTTGAAGCAATTGTAGTCCGTTTTCTGTAGCGACAGCTTCGGGATGAAATTGGACTCCTTCGATGGGTAGGCTGGTATGGCGCAGGGCCATGATTTCGCCTTCATCGGTTTTTGCTGTGATCTGTAGGGTCTTGGGCAGTGTCTCTGCATTAACGATGAGAGAGTGGTAACGAGTGACCTGAAAGTTCTGTGGAATATCTCTAAATGCGCCTATTCCTTCATGAGAAATCGAGCTTAGTTTTCCATGCATAGGTTTTAATGCTCTTACCACTTGTCCTCCAAACGCTTCTCCTATCGCTTGCATGCCTAGGCATATTCCTAACAAAGGAATACCGTTTTTAGCTGATGCATGGATAAGGTCTAGACAGATGCCGGCTTGGGCTGGAGCTCCAGGGCCTGGTCCTATGACGATGGCTTTGGGGTTTAGTGATAAGCACTCGTCAAGAGTAATTTTGTCATTAAAATGAACCTGAAGCTGTTGTCCAAGCCTATGGAAGGCATGGACAACGTTATAGGTAAATGAATCGTAGTTATCGATCATTAAAAGCATAGAATACTACCGAGTGCGAGGGCAGATCTCCCCATTTTTGAAGAAGAAAGCTATCTCAGTTTGTGCTGTTTCTGGACTATCTGATCCATGGACTGCATTTTCATCAATAGTATTGGCAAATTTTGCGCGGATGGAGTGAGGTGATTTTTCTTTTGCTTGAACAGGATTGGTCTCGCCCATAATGCGGCGATTTTCGGCAATGGCGTTATTTCCTTCTAGGACCATGACCATGACTGGTCCGGTAATCATGAAGTCGACAAGCGGTGTGAAGAAGGGGCGGCCTTTGTGTACGGCGTAGAACTCTTCAGCTTGCTGTTTAGATAGGTGAAGCATTTTGCAAGCGACGATCTTCAAACCTGCTTTTTCAAATGCGGAGACAATATCTCCAATGTGATTATTTCCTACGGCATCAGGCTTAATAATGGAGAGTGTACGTTCAACGGTCATGGTATTTCCTTTACTTTTTTGAGTTTTCATGGCGAAGGCGCGTCTTGCGGCTATCGCGGATTTCGAGAATTTTGAAGACGACCTCGTCTGGACTAATGTCAGAGGTATCGACTTCGTAGGCATCGTCGGCCTTTATAAGAGGAGAGGCTTCCCGTTTCATGTCATATTCGTCGCGGGCGTTGATATCGCTAAGGCATTGTTCTAAGGTCACGCCTTTCATCTGTTCGGGAAATTTTTGGAGGAGTTCGTCGTAGCGGCGCTTGGCACGTACTTCAGGACGTCCAGTCAGAAATATTTTAAAGTCGGCATCTGGAAAAACAATGGTTCCCATGTCACGTCCTTCGAAGACGGAGTTGACTCCTTTTGCGAGCTCACGCTGTAGGTGAACAAGTTTTTCTCGGACAAAGGGCAGGGCAGAGACTTTGGAGACGTTGGCTGTCACATCGGGAGCGCGAATGAAGTCAGTAGTGTCTTCACCATTTACAAAGTAGCGTCTGAGGCCAGGTTTTATTTTGATATTGAGGTCAAAATGGTTAAGAAATTCTTTAATTGCGTCTTGGTTGTCGAGATCGATCTTTTGTTTCATTAAGGCATAGGTAAGGCTGCGGTACATGGCACCGGTATCGAAGTAGATATAGCCAATTTCATTGGCTAACTTTTTTGCAATAGTGCTTTTCCCTGTAGCAATAGGGCCATCAATGGTGATAATCATAGACAAGCCTTTGTAAAGTAAAATTTAAGAAAAATATACATGAGAGGCGAGCTAAATACAAGGGCATCGACAATGTCTAGGATACCTCCCAAGCCTGGTAATGTATTGCTATCTTTTGTTCCAGCGTCACGTTTGAGTAATGATTCGGAGAGGTCGCCGAACTGAGCAGCCAATGTAAGCGCCCCTGCCAGCAAAATAGAGCTTAAAAGGGGCAAAAGTAGAACGGTGTGAAAAATCGCTCCAGTCACAAGTGCTGCGGCAAATCCGGCAATCGCGCCTTCCCAGGTCTTTTTGGGGCTGATATAGCGCGTGAGAGGGTGCTTTCCGATGGTTTTGCCAACGACATAGGCGGCCACGTCGTTGATTTTGACGACGATAAGCAAGAAAAAGAGCCACCAGCGCCCATCCTGGCCAGAGTCTGGGGGAAAATAGTAGACAATTTGGATAGCTGTTCCGAGGGGCACTGCTAAGAAAGCCAAGGGAAAAAGAGAGTTCGCAATCGTGTTGATAGGGTGTTCATGGCTATAAAAATGGTAAAGAAATACTACAAAAAGAGTGATCAATAACGCCAGTTCCGGCAGATAGTCTAAGGAACGGATTTGAGTAGCAGTAAAGACCGCGATTAGATAGAGCGCAACACAGGATAGAGTGATTGTACTGAGAGGTGTCGCCCCGACTTTGATCGTTAGCTGAAGTAATTCCCAAGAGGCAATAGTGATAATGGCGACGGCTGTTGCAATAAAAAGGAATTGAATGTAGGGAATATAGGCTGTAAATAGTGCGACAATGGCCAAGACAGAAACCAGAGACCCCATAATAAGACGCTGTTGCCAATTTTGCATGATGCTTTAAGTTCCTAAGCGACGTTGACGTTTTTGATAAGTGAGCACAGCATTGTAGAGATCGAGTGGCGTAAAGTCAGGCCACATTTTTTCTAAAAAATACAATTCTGCATAAGAGGCTTGCCAAAGCAGAAAGTTGCTGATGCGTAGTTCTCCACCAGGCCGGATTAATAGATCCAGCTCAGGAAGTCCCTGAGTATCCAAGTAGCTGCTGATAGTTTCTTCGGTAATCGGACGATGATCTTCTAAGGCACTATTGATAGCTCGACAGATCTCATTGCGGCTACCATAGTTTAAAGCCATTGCCAATTCGATCGCACTGAAGTGTGCTGTCGCTCTACAAGTATCTTCTAGGGCTTTTTGTAATGTGTCTGGCAGACCTTGGATATCTCCAATGCAACGGACGCGCACCTCATTGGCGATCATTTGCGGGCGCTGTTCAATGGCATACTGCTCAATCAACCACAGGACGGCTGCAACTTCATCAGGAGGGCGATTCCAGTTTTCTGTTGAAAATCCATAGACTGTGATGGCAGTGATAGAGAGCTCTTTCGCTGCGCGTACGATCTCCACAAGAATATCAGCGCCCTCTTTGTGTCCCTCAGCATGTGATTCGCCACGTTTAGTAGCCCACCGTCTGTTTCCATCGAGAATAATAGCGACATGTTTGGGAATCTTATCAGCGTCGAGTGCTGCGATCTGCTGTTCAGTATAGTAAGAGGTTTGTATAGGTTCTTCCGCATAGAGTGGTTGCATCGTTATTCACTCGCCTTTAGGACTTCCATGAACGCATTTTGTGGAATGGTGACCTTTCCGATCTCCTTCATGCGCTTCTTTCCCTCTTTTTGTTTTTCCCATAACTTGCGTTTTCGAGAGATGTCTCCTCCATAGCACTTTGCGGTCACATTCTTTGTCAGTGCTGGTATTGTTTCTCGAGCAACGATTTTTCCACCAATGGCTCCTTGAACAGGAACTTTAAAGAGTTGTCGAGGAATCACCTCTTTTAATTTAGAGCAGATAGCTCTTCCTTTTGATTCTGCTTTAGAACGATGGATCAGGCAGGAAAAAGCATCGACAGGCTCTTCGTTCACGCGGATTTCCAGTTTAATGATATCGCCTTCAGCATAACCATCAAACTCATAATCGAAGGAACCATAGCCTTTGGTGACAGACTTGAGCTTGTCATTGAAGTCGGTGATGATCTCGTTCAGCGGAAAACGGTATGTCAGCATGACACGTCGAGAATCAAGTGTCTCTGTCTTAAAGCAGGCGCCGCGTTTATCCATGCAGAGATTCATAACAGCCCCCAGATAATCTGTAGGCAGGATAATGTGACTTCTTACCCAAGGCTCTTCTACCCAAGCGATGTTTGCAGGATCTGGATAGTAGGAAGGGTTATCGATCTCCTTAACGGTGTTATCGTTAAGAGCAAAATGGTACGAGACACTGGGAGAAGTAGAAATAATAGCGAGGTCAAATTCTCGTTGAAGGCGCTCAAAGATGATTTCTAAATGCAAAAGGCCCAAAAATCCACAGCGAAAACCAAATCCAAGGGCTGTACTACTTTCCTGCTCAATATGTAGGGACGAATCGTTCAGCTGAAGCTTGGCCAAGGCATCCCTCAAAGCCTCAAAATCAGAACTATCGATAGGGTAGATTCCAGCAAAAACAACCGGAATCACAGTTTTAAAACCGGGTAGAGCCTCGGGAGCAGGATGTTTATGCGAAGTAACAGTATCGCCAATTTTAACGTCGGCAGTATTTTTGATGTTGGCGATCATATAGCCTACTTCGCCAGGGCGCAAGTGTTCTACAGGACGCATTTGAGGAGCAAAAATACCTACTTCAAGAACTTCGAATGTTTTTCCAGTAGCCATCATGCGAATGAGTGTACCTTTACGCATCTCTCCACTCATTACACGCATGTAGACCTTAACGCCGCGATAATTGTCATAGTGAGAGTCAAAGATAAGCGCACGCAAAAGATCGTTTTCAAGTGGTTTAGGAGGAGGTATATCGCGCACAATACGCTCCAAAATTTCGAAGATTCCTACACCAGTTTTTGCCGAACAGCAGATTGCGTCCGAAGCGTCAATGGCCATGATCTCTTCGATCTGCTGCCTAGTTCCATCGATATCTGCAGCAGGTAAGTCGATCTTGTTTAACACGGGCAGAACTGTAAGATGACGCTCCATCGCTAAGTGTAGGTTGGCTAGTGTCTGAGCTTGAATTCCTTGTGCCGCATCGATGACCAGCAGAGCTCCCTCACAGGCTGAGAGTGAGCGTGAGACTTCGTATGAAAAATCCACATGGCCTGGAGTATCGATAAAATTAATTTGATAGATATGTCCATCCGAAGCGGAATAATACATCGTTACAGGATGAGCTTTGATGGTAATCCCGCGTTCTCGTTCCAAATCCATATCGTCGAGAACCTGCTCTTGCATGTCTCTAGCATCCAGTGTTTTAGTAAATTCTAAAAGACGGTCAGCTAAGGTCGACTTCCCATGGTCAATATGAGCTATGATAGAGAAATTACGGATGTATTTAAGTGCGTATTTAAACATAGTGTCCATATTACAGTGGATATTCAATGATTTCAAGAGCTCAAAAATCTACGGAAGAAATTGAGAAGAAAGGAGTTGCGGCCAAGATGACTCGAACATCCACCTGGGAACCCAGACTAGAACCTGAATCTAGCGCGTCTACCAATTCCGCCATGGCCGCAAAATCACAAGGTAAGATAGTACGACCTAGGATATTTTTTGACTAGAGGTTATAAGCTTCTTCGAAGAGTTTTTTGAGATAGTCATCCTCCTCTTGTTCTGAGGAGGGAATTAATTGAAGATTTTTTTCAAGCTCATCAATCCGATGTTTCAGCCTTGAGTTCTCCTCCTGCAAAAAAAGACAAAGCTTGGCTAAAAGATTGTATTTAGAGGCCATGCCCTTCTTGAGCTGGTCACATTTTTGGCGCAAAAAGGTTAATTCTTTTTTTAATCGAGTGATCTCATCGTTCGTTTCAAACATCTCCATTTGAGTCGGATCTTTCACCATAAATCACTCACTGCTTGATAAATTCTAGATTGATTAGCTATCTTATTAACACCATCGCTTAATGGAGTCAAATAAGGATGATCGAGACAGAACTTTTGAAATCAGTCGTAGCCCTCTGTAAACGTAGAGGATTTATCTTTCCTGGATCCGAGATCTATGGCGGATTTGCAAATACCTATAGCTACGGTCCTTATGGCGTAGAACTCAAGCGCATTATCCGCGAAGCTTGGTGGCGTACATTTGTCCAGAACAGAGAAGATATGGTCGGGTTAGATGGCCCCATTCTCCTTCATCCACGCGCATGGGAGGCCTCAGGACATGTGGAGGGCTTTAATGACGCCCTTATAGACTGTAAAAATTGCAAAAGTAGATTTAGAGCAGATCATCTTATCGAAGCTTCTGTAGGGCTTGAAGTCGAAGGATTTACTGTAGCACAAATCAACCAGTTAATTGTTGATCATGCACTCGTTTGCCCCAAATGCGGCTCAAAAGATTGGACCGATGCACGCTATTTTAATTTAATGTTTTCCACACGGCTCAGCAAGACAGCTCAAGGCGAAAATGATGTAGCTTATCTCCGGCCGGAAACAGCTCAGGCTATCTTTTTAGATTTCAAAAATATTGTTGACACTATGCGCGTCACAGTACCTTTTGGAGTCGCTCAAATTGGTAAAGCCTTCCGCAATGAAATCACACCAGGAAACTTCATTTTTCGCGTAATCGAATTTGAACAGATGGAAATCGAGTACTTTATACGCTCCGAGACTTGGGAAACAGTCTTTGAAGAATGGTTAGCCAGTATGAAAAAATGGTGCAGCTGGATAGGTCTATCAGAAAATCGCTTAAGTTGTAGTGAACACCCCAAAGATAAACTTTCGCACTATTCTAAGCGCACTGTAGATATCATGTATGACTTTCCCTTTGGCCGAAGCGAGCTCTATGGACTAGCCTATCGCACAGACTATGACCTCAGCCGCCATGCAGAGTATTCCAAATCAAAACTGGAGTATACAGATCCTCAGACTCGCGAAAAATATGTTCCACATGTAGTAGAGCCCACCTTTGGTTTAGATAGAACTGTTTTGGCATTGCTGTGCGATGCCTATGCTGAAGAGTTACTCCCCAACGGAGAGCAGCGCACAGTTTTAAGATTTAAGCCCCATATGGCCCCTGTCAAGGTAGCCGTATTCCCACTAATGAAAAAAGAGCCGCTTATCGAAAAAGCACGGCCTATCTTCGATGCCCTCAGGCAACATTGGGCGGTGCAGTATGATGATTCTGGCGCTATTGGAAAGCGTTACCGCCGCCATGATGAGATTGGTACGCCACTCTGTGTAACTGTAGATTTTCAGACTTTAGAAGACGATACAGTTACGTTACGCCATCGCGACAGCATGGAACAAGAGCGTGTCTCCATCAAAGCACTCGCCTCTCGTTGCTTAGAGGTAATATCAGCAAGATCATAAAGAATAAAATAACAAGATAGGCAGGATCGCTTCGCGGCAGGATACAGGGTAGCGAACCTGCCTATCTTGTTATTTTATTATTAAATAGTTGACATATATTAAATTAATCGTTTTAATTAATTTCATTTTTAATTAAACATGGAGGTAATTATGAAAAAATTGTTTTTATTAGTTATGGTACTTGCTTTTCAAATTTCAACTATGCAAGCCCAAAATTTTTTTAAAAGACCCTACAATACAAATGATACAGTGAGGCATGGCTTCACTAAAGAATCTGACAGAGCTCAATATGGTGAATCTGACTATTCTAATGTTGTACGAGTAGAAAGAGGGATTAGTTTAAAAGAAGCCTTCGATATTGCTGAATCTGACCCTGAAGTTGACTATTTCGTCTATCTGAAAGGCGAATGCATGGTTCTCTGTACATCTCCAGATGTGGATGTTAACAATGATCCATTTAATTTGATTACCCAAGAACAATTTATTTATGACTCGGGTAAGTTAGGTTTTGGCTTTATCCGTGTTTTCCACTATGGCGATACTGTCTTCTTCAAAAAAGATGGAATGCAGCTTGGCACAGCTTATGGTCTTGCTGACACCTATCATAAAAAACAGTAGCTTCTAATCAGCTCTAATAATCTTCCCCAAAGTGCTACCTAACGCAGGTAGCATTTTGGACCAGTTCAAGTGACTTTTGAAGATTTTTTGCGTGCTTTTGGTTTAGCTATAATGCGTTTGGCCATTTTACGTTTAGGTTTTGGAACTTCTTGCCCTTCAAGATAGAGAACGTCAGGGCATAAATCTGCGCCATTTGGCCATGCGATTGTACCCATTTCTTCATCAACAAATACTTTTTTGAAGAATTCAGGATCTTTTAAATCCTCGAATATTCCACCTTTAAGCCTTTTTTTCAGATCTACCAACATAGTCTTGTTGTCATTAAATGTGAGTTCTAGTTGGAAATCAGGCAGAGGTTTTACTTTTAAAATTATATGCATCTTTTACTCCAGAGGCTCAATTTTGTTTAAAGGAATGTGTTTTTGAGCTCTATTCCAATTATCTATTAACTCTTTACGATGTTTGTGTGCCCATTCTATTACCATGTTTTCAGCTTTTGGTGGTAGCTCCCCAGCAATAATGTCTAAAGTTTCAATATCAAAAGCTGCCATTTTTTCAGAATACTTTACATGAAAATGAGGAGGACAATGATCATCACAATGAATCATTATTACTAAGCCATAGAACCTACATATAACTGGCATGAGTGTATCGCTAAAATTGCAGTAAAGATACCACTTCTAAAATATATTGTCAACATGTTTTTGAAGATTTTTTGCGATAGCGCCAGTAGGCTTCTCCGTAGTTGATGGTGAGATGGGCGCCGCGAGGGATGGTGTCGGCAGCGAAGAAGAGGAGATGTAGCAGGCCACGATCTAGGGCCCATTGTGCGTAGAGGTTGGGGGTATCGCTATGGTTGACATAGCGTAGAAAGTTTGCATGAAACCGAGCGTCAATGACAAATAGATTTCTTGAATACCACTTGGTGGGATAAAGCACGCAATATCCATTAATTACCGGCGTAATGCGGTTAATCGGTCGCACTAATCCTGTATACGTTCCTATCCAATCATCTTTCTGTAAATTGCGGTTTGTAATCAGGCTATACCTTAGCTCTTCGTTAACCCAAACGACAGTCGTGTTTACGGTTTCTCCTGCAAAAATGCGTTTTTGAAATCTCTCTCCAAGTTCTTCGTTCGTTCTATATAGTTTGGGGCAGGCCTTAACGACTCGTTTAAGTATAGATGTATTTGCAAAACGCAATGTGGGGCAATAAGCAACACCCATTTTTTCTAAGAATGTGCCTGGAGAATAGTTTGTATGGATATGACTCCCTTCTGGAACAACTTTTAAAAGAGGTGGTGTGATCACTTTTTCAGTTTTGCCGAGCAATAGGTTCTGTTCTGTCTGGGTGAATTTATCCATAGTTTTGTATTGTGGAAGAATAATTTTAAAATTGCTAGGGTGGTGCATCAATTCCTAACGGGAGGTAATTTATGACATCTATTATCGATGGATTTAAGCAAGAGGCCACAATTTCGTTTGAATTTTTGGAAAAAGAAAATAGCGATATAAATCCTACTATCTCAACGAAAGTACAAGTTCTCAACCACAATCAGTCAAGAAAAATTTCCAGTAGCAATATAAATAATGAAAATAAGATTTCTTTTTCTTATTATACCTCCACTAATGAAGAAGCTATTGTTGAAGAGCATTCATTCATTGTTCATGTCTATCAAAAAAGATTTCATCCTGATGTAGTTGGTCTAATTAATGGGTTTTGCTTAGAAAAGCAGAAAATTACTCCTGCAATCTATCTAGGACCATTTTACTCTACAATTGATCTTGGTATCATTAAAGATTATTTTGATTCTGCTAATGCCAAAAAACAGACAAATGAAACGAAGCTTAAGGTGATTGAGTCTGTTTCTAAAATCCCTTACATTGTAGAAAAGATAAATAGTGGTCTATTTGATGTTTTGGGAGAAGAATTTATTGATAGTGATGAGTTAGCTGAGATGGGTTGGCCTGAAGAAGTTCAAAAATTAACTCCAACAGGCTTAATATATATTCTTATGAAGTATGCTATTCCCTACCGAGTAAATGATGATAATACAGTTACATGGCATTGTGATCTAAACCGCATTGCAAAAACTAAAGAAGGTGGCCTTCTTGATATAAAAGTAGTTGGAACTTTAGATCCTGAAAAAATGAAAGAACCTAAACTAAAGAGCATCGAAATAATCAGTAAGGATGGTGATTCTAGAACAACGTCTTTCGATAATGAGAGTGATGATGAGCAAGTTTTAATGGAAAGAGGTGTTGATATAGGTTTTGCAAATGTAACCTTTTATACCCTAGGAACAGAACTCAAAAAGCTATTAGATAAAATTTCAGTAGGTCTTTGCTCCTATTCTTTCAATAAATGTATTGTTGAAAGATTTCAAAATCATCCATTATTTGAAATCATACTTAGAACCAATGGAGGAAATAGTTTTGTCTATTTTACTGGTCCTCAATTTATTCTTAAGGGTGTTTCAGAAAATGTAGCTCCTAATCAAGAAATTACAGCTCACGAAAAAATCAGGGTTTGTGCTGAAGGAATTAAAAACGAAATGACCTGGAGGAATTTCCAGCCTGTGCAGCCTTTAGCGAATAAAATTAACCACCCTATTGCCTATCTGGAAAAACAGCTTTACGACGAGTATATTGACTCTTTCACAAAACAGATCGATGAAAAGTGGGGTGAGCTATCTAAAAATGAAAATTGGAATGCGATCTTCCGGTTCTCTGAAAATTTGCATCATCATGTGGATGCATTCCCTACTTTTATTGAAGGACAATATGAACCTAGGGCAGGCGACAAGGAAAATTTAGTGAAAACTCTAGCCTATTACTTCATGTTAGTAATAGCAAATCTCTAACTCATATTAAGTATAACTTATTTAACCATTAATTAAACGCAAAGGCGCAAAGCCGCAAAGAATTTATTTAATATATATAGTGTACCCCATTGTCTAGACAATGGGGTACACTATATATATGTAAAATTTTCTTTGCGGCTTTGCGCCTTTGCGTTTAATTAAAGGTTAAATAAGCCTTGCTGTAAGGTGAATGTCTCATACTTAGGCTGAGCTTCCACCTTTCAAGGCATTGGCAATTCCGGTACCGATTCGGGACAAGGATTTAAACATGTTGGACTGGTCAGTGCTAATGCTTTCAATCCATTCTACAGGTCCTTGTAATTCTGCCATTATCTTATTGATCATACGGATGAGGAATCGAATCACTTCATCAGCCTGATCTAGCCAAGCATTCATTTTTGCTATGATAGCCTCGCCTTCAGCAACTAATTGTTGTTCTTCAGCACTGACTATTTGTTGTCCACCTTGCTGAACGCTTTGAGCAGCCATGCCGATGGATCCAATTTTTTGTGCGGCTTGCGATCTATTGACGCCTTCACCAACTTGAGTGGCGTATGCTTCGTAGTTATCCAAGTTCTGACAGGCCCAAGCAAAGTCTTGTAACAAAACTCCAATGTTTCTTATCCTTGCTAACAAATTGGCCCAAACTTCTTTTGAGGTTTCGATGGGCGCTCTTACAGCGTCAAATAGATCTCGTAGTGTTCGTAGCGTATTTCTCGCAAACATTTCCATGGCGTCTTTTGCACCGTTAAAAATGCCTTTGACCATATCAATAAAATATTCAGCGAATTTTAGCATGACTCGAGCGGTTACTTTTAAGACAGCTTGAGTGATTGTCCTTGAGCCAGTACTTGCCCAACGAGCGGCTGATCCAGCATATGCACCATCTTCCGCACCCATACGAAGAAGGTTATCGATCATAGTTAATATTTCTGAGTAGGCTTCGCTACCCGCACCTTCTGTAGCAGCACGGAACACTGTTGTTATAGCCTTGACAATTGCGGTAGCAATCTCTTGAGCTGTTCTTACTGCAGCCTGAGCAATGTTCGCAACCATTTCTGCAACTGCATCCACGACTGCAGCGAGAAGGATCCTAATAGCAGCCATTACGCCTTCTTCAGCTACTGTAGCTGCTATTCTAGCTAATGATAATATGAGCAGTTCTGAAGCGGCTCCAAATGTAAGGACAGTAAGGATAATCGAAGCGATGATCTGGAAGACCATTTGTGTGATTTGACATGTTTGTGAGTTGATGTCACAACCGCAGCAGATCCATATGAAGAGGTCTAAGAAGCTGCAGGCCATGAAGATGTACATGACAATATCGAGGCTTTGTTGTTTTTGCAGGGCGGCATCTCTTGCTGCAAAAGCTGCTTTCATTTCTGATAACTTACCTAATTCTTTCTGCAACTGAGCGACGGATAATTTTTTTGCCTGTTCAGCATTTGTTTCCGCCATAAAGTAAAGGTATTCTTTCATTCTTTCTAAAGCCATCTGAGTTACCTTCAAAAATTCAGAATAAGGTATTTTCATAGGATTGGTTTCAGGAATTTTGCTTAAGTAAGAGGAGCTGACATTGGTGGCTTCATCCAACATTCTCACGGCGTTATTCGACATTGTTGATACCTTATCGGTGGGGTTATAGTTTACCGGGGCTAATACTTGTAGAGAGCTGGGATCTACACCGAATTTGTTGCTGACTTTATTGACGCTTGAATTGACAACGGCTGTGGAGATACCTGAAAGTTCTGCTGGTACAGGGGTTTGCAAGTTGGAATTGGCTATTTTGATTTGCTGTGCTTGGGAGGCAGTAAGCGTTCCATTTGCAACTAGCTCATCCAGATGATTTTGTATTTCCAGGCCGATTTCACCATTCATTCTATTAGTGAATCTGTCATCTCCGGGTGCTGGTTTAAATCCTGGAGGTGCTCCACACGCTTTATTTACTTGAGGTATGACAGAGCCTTCAATTTGTTTGAATTGGGCTTCCACTTCTGGAGAAAATTGTGCATTAGCTTCGGGGTTATAATGGAGTTGACGTAGTTGGACTGATTGTTGAGGGGTGACAGTTCCTTTATCAAGTAAATTATTTAGCTCCTCTTCAAAAAATGCGTCATAGAGATAGGAACTGATTTCATCATTTTTTGAAAGGTGTTTAGCGTGATGACTTTTCGGCACTCCGTAGGAACTTTCCAGATCTGTTTTGATGGAGGCGTCTATCGCATTAGCGGCCTTAACATGTTTAGGGTTGAGCTGGTCACTCAATTCTGGGTGCTGATAAGCAAATTTAACTTTGTCTGCGTTAGGTCCTGAAATATTGTGGTTTTTGACGAAGTTGGAGTAAAGGGCATCATGTCTGCTTCCGACGACTTCGTTTCCGCTCCATTTGTCAGGCATATTTTGGAGGCGATTCATCGATTCTAGAATACTCTGTGTTTGCATCTCTTTGGCTAAGTTGCCAATTTGAACAGGCACTCCTTTTACACCTGCTAGGGCTTGCTGCATTAAATCTTTAACGTTTTGGACGCTCAAATGTAAAAAAGTTGCCAAACGATTGATCTTTTCATTTCCTAAAAGGATTTTGGCGTTCAAAATTTGGCGTGATAAATTAGAGACGGAATTTCTTTGTGCGAAGCTTTGGCTTTCTTTCCAAATTTTTTGTGCTGTGCGCTTAATAGCTAATGGGACATTAGCGCTTGGATTTCCTGCCGACTCCAAAATTAATTTTTTAACTTGATCTTCTGGCAACCCTAGCTGTTTTGATAAAGTTGCGATCTGGCTACTCATTTGGGGAGAATTGAGCGTGTTTTGAACCACTCCTTTACTATCGATCATAGGCTCTTTCATAAGACCTTGTGCTGCAGTCTGCATGGATTGATTCAATGATTTGATCTCAGGAGGGACATTCGCAGATGGGTTAGAATTGACTTCAGTCAGCATAGCTTTTACTTCATCGGGTGATTTCTGCAGCTGTGTAGCAAGCTGGTTAATTTGATTACCGGAGGAATTCACCACATTTTGGTAGGCCATTCCTTGTAATTGTGAGTCTGTGTTGGCAGAAGCATTGTCTGACAATCCTTGGGTAAAATTATTTACAGCAGGATTGGGGCTTCCTCCTTTAGTATGCGCTTCCCTTACCATTTCTTTGGCTTGTTCTTTAGTGACCCCGAGCTGATTTGCCAGCTGATCTAGGTCTCCAGAGGCATCTGCCTGGCTTAGCTGCTCTTCAAAAGATTGGCCTTCCAGAGTTTTTTTCTCGGGGGCTGTCAGCGAATGGGTTAATACTTCTTTGCGCACTTCTGTAAATGGTTCGCTCATCTGTAAATTTGGATTTGAATTGGCAAAGAAGTAGGAAACGCGTGTGTTAGTCAAACTTGTTTCATTCTTCTGGGCAAACGTCTTAACACTGGATTCATTAAAGAAAATTTCTGGCTTCTTCATATTATCGACGTTTGTCTTCGTCATTTTTGGTTTTAATAGACCTGTTGCATCTTGGTCATAATCTTTTTTTTGCAGATTTGCCATTCCTCCTTGGTCACTCTCCGACATTTCTGGTGGAGGTTCAACAAGGTGAGGATGTCTTGAATCTTGAGTATACTCTGATTGAACAGGAGCGTCGGCGACGTCGATTTTGGCGATCTGATCCTTCGTAAAGGCAAGCTTTGCCTGCTGAAGCTGATCATCGGTTGGCTTGTCGTCTTTTTGCTCAACTTTCCATTGTTCCACTGCCTGGTGAGAACTTAATCCAATAGTATCACTCATGGTTAGTCTCCCATAATTCTTTTTTTAAATTCTCTATTGTTAATAGAGCGCGATCCTTCAATGTTGCATATTGAGGCTTGTTACCTGCTCGCTTTACGGCCATTTCTAAGGCGACCACAGCAGTAAGAATATTATTTGTTTGGATATAGCAGTCCGAGGCGTGGTAATGAGGGAGCGGATTAGTGGGGTCTAAAGTGGCGCAAATGTTATATGTTTCTATAGCGGTTTTAAATTCCTTTAACATATGATAACTGGCTGCTAATCCCATAGTATATTTGGGTTCTGAGGCATTAAGCATGATTAATAGGCGAAAAAGCTGGCAGGCATCTTGATATTTCCCAGTATTATAGAGGCGGTAGGCTTGTCCATAGAGTCCTTCTACTTGGGCATCGTTCATGCCTAGGGTATCCTTGGGAGTTTCCCCTTTTTGCAATAACTCATCTACCGCTTCGTTCATATTAGAGGAGGCTTGCGCTTCTAATTCCATACTTAGCTTATCTGGTTCCGCATCATTAGGCATGTATCCTCCTAGAGAATATCATAATATCCCACATATATCATTATACTTAAAATTTTAATTTATAACATTATTAACGTCTTAAATAGTTAATTAATACATTGAAAAAATATACATTATTTTGCTAGGGTGCTTTTATGTTCCCAGATAGTTCTGGGACCCTTCTCAAACGTTATCATGACTGAAACCGGAGGTTTCATATGCCTGACTTTGCAATTAGACCCGAAATTAACCAGTTTACAACTTGTGAAGACCCTAGCAAACTTAAAACAGTCACTAAAAAAGGACGACTTTCTTACTTAGTTCCCGAGGGTAAAGAGGAAGCTACAGATGCTACTTCTAAGATCACAACAAAAATACGTGTTTTTTTATTTAATTCAAAAGGAGAAAAAGAAAAATTTTGTAGTTTAATTACAAACAATGGCTATTTTGAATTCAAAATGCTAAAAGAAAAAGGATTTAGTCCTGAAGCTAAATTATGTTTTGAAGTTTATCATGAAATGCGACCCTATGCGAAAGATAATATTTTAAGCAATTGCACAGGAAGACAGCTAGTCCATACGTTTGAGCGTACTGTTTCTCTAAAAAAGAATACTAAAGAGATTAAAGAAGAATTCTTAGATTTTCAAAAGGACTATTACGATCCCAACCTTGCTAAACCTAAAGTACTTGCACCTGATGAAGCGCAAAGCAAAGATTACATGGATCAATTCACAGCTTTAACTTTAGCAAAATTATTTGCACAAGGGATAAAAGCAAAAGAATTTCTAGAAGATGCCTCTCCTTTTGTAAAAAAAATATTTGGTGCTATCGGTCTTACTTATACTGCTGAAGAAGTACAAAATAAAATTTTTTCTTTGATGCATAAACAGCCGGCCCCCATTCCGCATACAACGTCAAACCTAATACGGTTACTATTGAACAGTGTGGCAGTCGTACCTCATAAAACTAACAAAGAAACTAGTACTGTAACTTGGAATTGTAGCTGGGATTATAAAGAAAAGGATTTTATAGATATAAAGGATTCTTTAGCAAATGCAACTATCAATGCAAGTTTAGATCCAGATGGAAAAAAAATACCGGTTTTTAAAGACATAGAAGTTAAGTTTTTTCCAGACGGCTCTGTAGAAAAAGCAGATAATACTGTTACATCAGAAGAACTCGAAGCTTCATTTAAGATTATTGATGAAATAGAACAATTGCAAATATTGAACGAGCTAGGAGAAATTCAAGAAATTCATCAATTTAAGAATCAGGCTGCCACTCTTGAAGGAATGGCTGAATTTCTTAATAAGCTAAATGAAAGAGAAGAGATAAAAAAATTTGATGGATTGATGAAATTGATAAATACCTTAAAGATTTCAATTGATCCACGACATGAACATCTTCGACGTTTGATCTTTATCGGTCTTTCTAACAGCGGTCTAAAAGGCGAAGCTGGAAGGCACTTAGGAAGAGGTCATATGACGATGGGCTTTATTGAAAAATGTTTTCATGCTGCTATTCCAGAAGAGAATCCTATGTATCACCTGATGCGACCACATCTGAAAGGGATCGCCTTTATTAACTTTTTAGGTCGAACAAAACAGCTCATTGCTGGTCAAGGAAGTATCCTTGAAGTGGGGCCTCTCACCCCTAATAGCCTTGATTCAGAAACAGTTTTAGGAGTGAAAGAAGGAATTAAGTGGACTCAAGATGTTAAAGCTGAAATTCTTGCATCTCCTGAAGAGCATTATTTAGCTCATGCAACCAATGAGATTTATCCTGGACTGGTGGAAACCTATAAGAAGATTCTTAGAGCCGATATTACAGTTAAAGAAGGCGATCAAGAAGTGCAAAAATCTTTCTGGGATGTTGTTTCTCAACCTAAACATTGGCGTGAAGTTTGGTTATGGTCTGCTAGAATGAAGCATGAATGTCCTGAGTTTGAAGAGGTAATCAAAGGAGTGAATGGTCCCGCTGAGGGTGATGAAGCGAGACTAGCTAAATTCTTAGCTCACATTCAGTATCTTATTTGGGATCATTATATGGCTCACTCTAGCCAAGAGTTATTGAATAATATCTTGACTGTGTCGGTGGGCTTACAGAAAAAAGCTCTCACAGAGGATGGAAAATTTGCTGTTGATGGTAATACTGATCCTGCTGTTGTAGCTAAACAGATTATTGTCTCAGTCTTTTTACAGTTCTTTAAAACTTTATTTGTGACTGATCCAGAAAATGGCGCCCATCCATTACTGATTGATTTCTGGAAAAACCAGATGGCTAACGGGTCTTACCATAATTATGTGGGTGATGATCCAGAACATCCTAAATATGCTGCCCTGCCTTTAGGAATCGTCATCTAAATCTTATGAGAGGTGTCTTTTGGCACCTCTCTTTTTTATATTAAAAGAGATTTGTGATCTTGGACATACTTTTCAAAGGTGCGTGGGGCTTTGCCGAGAACTTTGGTGACATCTTGGGTCATGGTTGCATTAAGGCCATTGCGGACCTGACCAAAAAGTTCGAGCATTTCTTCAACTCCAGCCTGGTTCCAGCCCGCCTCTTCTAGCCCTTTTCGCATAGCATGGTCATTGATTGGTCGGTAGGTAATTTTCAATCCGGTAATTTTATTAATCATATTAACAGCTTCGCGATAGGTGAGCATATCCCATCCCGTCAAGGTTAAGGCTTCCCATTGAAAGCTCTCTTCGGCCAAAATCTTGGCGGCGACAGCTCCAATGTCGCGGGCGTCAACAAAAGTTGTGACAGCTTCGCCAGCAGGGAGGGCAAGTTCGCCATAGCGGATTCCATCAATAAAGTAAGTGTGGAAATTTTGCATAAACCAGTTGGGTCGGAGAAGTGAGTAAGGAATTCCGGTTGTTTGGATAAGCCCTTCCATTTCGCCATAATAAGAGCCGTCATTAGGTGTAGTTCCCATGCCTGAAATCGAGACGATATGGCGTAAGTCAGGGGCCACTTCAACAAGAGATTTGATAAACTGAATGGCGAGGGCATATCCTTCACGTGAAGCGGGAGGCAGAAGAAAGAGGCCTGTGACATTTTTGAGAGCGTCGACATAAGTGGAGGGATCTTTTAAATCGAACCGGACCGAACTGATGTTCGGATGAGCAAGAGCCACCGGATTCTGGTGAAAGGCGGCTTTAATATGGACCGGATAGTCCAAAAGTGATGAGACAACAGAAGTCCCGACTGTACCGGTAGCTCCAGTCACTAAAAGTGTTTGATCCATTTTTGATTTCTCCATAATTTTCTTGGCGACTTTGCCTAGACTTCAGACAAAGATACATAAACACAAAAAAAAAAGTAACATGATAGGCAGGATCGCTTCGCGGCAGGATAAGCAAGATAAATTAAAGAATAAAAGAACGATATTTTTTTATTTTTTTATCGTTCTTATCGTTATATCGTTCTTATCGTTATATCGTTCTTTTTTCTTTATCTCTTTAATTATCCTTCATATCCTGCCGCGAAGCGATCCTGCCTATCTTGTTATTTTTTTTCATTTGTATCCTTGTCTGAAGTCCAGTTTGCGATTTTGGGATTAATTTTTGTGTTTATTCTCGTTGTTTGGAAAATAAAGAGATAGTTGTTTACAAAATAAAACAAAAGCATCTATTTTTATGTATAGTCAGTAGCGATGTCCTCTCATCGCCCTGGCACTAGTTACAGAGGTACGAAACTAAACAAAGAGACATTTTAGTTATCTTCATGCGGCAATTGCTTCAGTTAAGCATATTTATTTTTTCTGCCGCTTCCCCCTCACGACATCGTAGAGCGGTCATGGGCTGCTCAACCTTAATCCCGTTTAGTTTTTTTTGGCATTTTAGTTTTTTAGGAGCGTCTTCATGACCTCAATGTTTAGCTCTTCACGAGCTTTTATTTGGGCCATAGTGAAACGACACTGGGTAGCTCTTGCTTTCATGCAGCTATTTTGGTTGGCGTGGGCATTGGATACAACGTTATGGCCGATCATTTTTGGAGATTTAACAGATCTCATCATGACGCATGGAGAGGGCTCAAGAGAGATCTGGAGCACTCTTGGACAGCCTATTACCTATGGTATCCTCCTTTGGATTGGTGTAGAGGTTAGCTACCGTTTGGGCGGAGTCTTGATGGCCTATACTTTGCCAAAGTTTGAAGCCGATATTCGCATCTCGATGTTTCAGTATGTTCAGGGCCACTCGCACCGCTTTTTTGCCAACCATTTGGCAGGTAGCATTGCGAATAAAATCGCTGACATGACTCAGAATGTGCATGAGATTATTCGTTTGCTTGTGACGCTTATTATTCCTTCAATTACTGCTGTCATTATCGCTACAATATTATTTTCGTTTGTCAGTCCGTTTTTCGCAGGTCTCTTAGCAGTATGGATGATGGTGCATATGGGAGTCTGCTATTATTTTTCTAAAGGCTGCGGAAGCCGATCTCAAGAGCATGGAGAAGCTCGCAGTACACTCTCTGGAGTACTTGTAGATAGTCTTTCGAACCATTTAACCGTAAAGCTTTTTGGCAGACAATTTTTTGAAAAACACTTCATTGGACGCTACCAAAAGGCAGAGCAGAGCAAAAACTTCAGTTCGCTACTCTATGTTGAAAAGATGAAGCTCGCCATTGCTATCGTCTGCTTTTTAGGCGGTGGTGTGGGCATCAACGGGTATATGCTCTACTGCTGGAAGCAGGGGACGATCACCACTGGCGAAGTGGTCTTTATCTTCAATACAGTCTGGAACATTACCTCGATGGCCTGGATGGTTGGACTTGAGCTGCCACGTCTCTTTACAGCCTTTGGTATCTGCCGGCAGGCTCTTAGCGTCATTAAAGAAAAGCATGATGTAGTAGATTCATCCAAAGCTGCCGAATTGGAAGTGACAAATGGCGAAATTGCCTTCGATACAGTGACCTTTGCTTACGGTGAAGAGCCTCTTTTTGAAGATCTTTCTTTAACTATTTGGGCTGGTCAAAAGGTCGGTTTAGTCGGATTTTCAGGCGCTGGAAAGAGCTCTTTTGCGCACCTCATCCTACGCTATTATGATGTCTCATCGGGCTCTATCTATATTGACAACCAAGATATTTCCCAAGTTACTCAAGGCTCACTACATCGACAAATTTCGATGATTCCGCAAGATGCGACACTGTTTCACCGCACTCTGATGGAAAACATTCGATATGGTCGTCTCGATGCCACTGATGAAGAAGTATTGGCCGCTGCAAAGCTCGCTCATTGCCACGAGTTTATCAAAGAGCTTCCAGATGGATATGATACCCTTGTCGGTGAAAGAGGCGTTAAGCTCTCTGGCGGTCAGAAACAACGTATTTCAATCGCTCGTGCCATGTTGGCCGATGCTCCGATCCTCATTTTGGATGAAGCGACCTCCGCCCTGGATTCCGTTACTGAGAAGTATATCCAGCAAGGTCTGACATACCTGATGAGAGGCAGAACAACCATTGTCGTAGCACACCGCTTGTCGACTCTAGTCGATATGGACCGCATTCTTGTCTTCTCGCGTGGAAAAATCATCGAAGATGGTTCCCACGCTGAGCTATTGGCAAGGGGCGCTCATTATGCTACACTTTGGAATATGCAGGTGGGTGGTTTCTTACCTGATTATGAAGTCGGTAAGCACTACGCCTGACGCAGGCATGGAATTATAGGTGGCTGATGAAGGCTTTACCTAAGCACCTGCTCTCTTTTTTTTGGTATTTCCTCAAACGTAGGACAGGCACACTGCTTTTGCTCCAGCTACTGTGCATGACCTGGGCTCTTGAATTTGCGATTTGGCCTCTTTTGATTGGCAAGTTTATCGATGCCATGAAGGCTATTTCAGATTCTCGCGAGCTGTTTTGGGAATATCTAGGATCGTATATTGGGGTGGCGCTTTCTCTTTGGATAGGTGCGATGATCGCTTATCGCATTGCAGGATATTTGTGGGCCTATATGCTGCCCAAACTCGAATCAGAAATCCGTATGGAGATGTTCGAGTATGCTCAAGGCCATTCACATAAATTTTTTAGCGACCATCTCTCTGGGTCTATTGCCTATAATATAAACACTATGGTGACCAGCTTCGTCATCCTAATTGAGATGATTATTTTGCTTGGTATTCCGGCTATAGGGCAATTTATAGTTTCATCTTTTCTATTTTTTACCATCACACCCTATTTTGGACTGATCCTATTTTGTTGGGCACTGCTCTATCTTGCTATTTGCATTTGGACTGCTCCTCCATGTGTGTCTGCGGCAGAACAGCATGGAAAGACCCGCTCCATCCTACAAGGAGCCATTGTCGATAGCCTTTCCAACTATGTTTCCGTCAAGTTATTTGCCCATGAAAAAAGTGAAGAGGCCTATATTGGTAAACTTCAAAAGTCAGAAATAAAAGCCTACGCCCTTTCAGAAATGGTTATAGTAAAAGTTAGCATCTATCTTGGAATTCTAACTTTTGGGGGAATCTGGCTGGGCCTAGGAGGCTATGCCCTGTATGGATGGAAAGAGGGCTGGGCTACACCTGGAGAGGTCATCTTTACCATTAATACGATTTGGAATTCCACTATCATGGCTTGGCTTATTGGGACATCCATACCCACTCTATACCATATGTGGGGCCTGTGTAAGCAGTCTCTATCATTTATTGAGATTCCACACGATATCCATGACGGTCCTCATGCGCATGATCTTGTTGTTACTAGGGGCGAAATCACTTTTGAAAACGTCTCGTTTGGATATAAAAGTAAAAAATTATTTTATAATAAAGATTTAACAATCCACCACGGCGAAAAAGTAGGACTTGTAGGCTATTCCGGAGCCGGAAAAACCACCTTCGTTCAACTCATCCTACGCTTTTACAACCTTGACAACGGCCGCATCCTCATTGATGGTCAAGATATCGCCAAGGTCACCCTAACTTCGCTCAGAAGACAAGTGGCCGTCATCCCGCAAGATCCTCAACTCTTTAACCGCACCGTCTACGATAATATCTACTATGGCCGTATTGAAGCCTCTCAAGAAGAGGTCATCCATGCTGCCAAATTAGCACGCTGCCACGACTTCATCATGGAACTCCCAGAAGGCTATCAAACTCGCATCGGTGACCGTGGCGCCAAACTATCCGGCGGCCAACGTCAACGTGTTGCCATCGCCAGAGCCTTCTTAGCCAATGTAAAGATCCTGATCCTCGACGAAGCTACCTCAGCACTCGACTCCAAAACTGAAGTCGATATCCAAGAAGCACTCAAACTCCTCATGCAAGGAAGAACCACCATCGTCATCGCTCATCGATTGTCAACCCTGCGCGGAATGGACCGCATCCTAGTCTTCGAAGCAGGAAAAGTCATGGAAGAGGGCTCTCATGCTGCCCTTATCGCCATGGATGGCATCTACGCCAATATGTGGAAATTGCAAGTCGGTGGAATGATGCCCGACGAAAGTGAAGATGAAGAGTCGCTATGATATTTAAACGCAAAGTCGCAAAGGCGCAAAGAGGGTCTTTGCGCCAGAGTAGAATAGTCCTTTAAACAGAGATTTGTACTCCAACACCATCCCATGCTTTTACAACAGCGTCTGTAACTGGTTCGTGATCATCTGAAAACAAAGCTTTTACGCGCTGAACTGTATTACCAGCATAGTCAGGATATGTGGTATCTGGCGGACACCATGGCAATGCAGCCATCCGTATTTTTTCGACTGTTTCCCAGGTCGGTTTGCCATTTAGTTTATAAATACCAATAGCTGCATCATGGTACCACTTTAACCCAACTGCTGAAGACTGATGTGGATCTACTTTATTTGCTTCATTTCTCCAGTCTTCATAGTTTGCATATCCTTTTTGAATATCGGGACCATAAGGTGTATCTGCTGTTCCTGGATCGGCTGCATTACGTAAGCATAGATCAGGATAGCCTTTAAAGGCTCCTTTGCCGATTTCCCAATTAGCTTTTTTAGGATCTGTCTGATTATTTGTTCTTTGGTCTTCGGCTAATGAAGCTTGGTCAGAGTTGGCTTCATTTAGCCCTCCTGCATCCTCTGTATAGTTCAAACCAGTAGGATGTTTATCTTCATTAAGTTCTGTTCCCGCTGTTTGTTGTGTAACCATATGCGAAATCTCATGCACGCCTACACCGGGAAGTTTGACCAGAGACACTAAGATTTCACCTTTACCATAAACTATTTTTTTATATGGCTGAGTCCAAAATGCATTGTCCATTGGGCGGCCATTCAAGTCTGCATAATTCACTTCGGAAACTAAAGCTACTGGGCCACTAGAGCCACCAAGTAAGCCATTTAAGTCTTTTCCATGGACTTGTAAGTAGAATGTTTTTGTTCTATTGGTGATGTCAAAAGCATCATTAGCGTCCTCATCAGAACTTTTAGCAGATTTAGGACCCACATCTTCTCTTTCTAAAATACCTTTCAATAAAAGAAATAGATGATGTCCATTGGCGGAATAGACTTGATTAAGAGCCTTCGTAGATCCAAAAATTTCAGCTAGCTTATCAGCAACGTAACCTGTAGGCTGATGTGGATGATGTGATATCGATGAATTTAGAACAGAGCTTGGATGGATGGCATTTCTAAGATGATTGATGATATCAAGCCTTTTAAAACGATGCTCACCTTCACCGATAAATTCCTCTGTTTTTGCTTCTAACACATCGATTGCTTGTTCAAAAAATTTGCGGCTAACAAATCCTTGACACTGTCCATGTTCATGACAGCAACTCCATTGACTGCTACCTGGTCCTTGTATAGCTCCCATAAAAAATCTCCTTGTGTTTATGGTTTTTTAATCGGACTTTATGCAAGAACATATTTAAAAAGTAAATTTAGTTTAATCAAAATGATACCTTGGGAGAAATGGGGAAATACAGTATCCTAGTACTCAGAGTTTTACATATTTATTATCAGGGAAGGGAATGAAGAGATTATATCTCCTGCCTAATGTGATCACCGCATTTGGTCTTTCGTGCGGACTATTTGCTATTTTTAAAATGAACATGATCGACCCGGGTGAAGCTGACTATCATGTCTTAGTAGTGACAGCAGGAATTTTAATGCTAGCGGCATTTGCAGATGCTTTTGATGGCGCAGTCGCTCGCATTATGAAGGCTCAAAGTGAATTTGGAGGGATTTTCGACTCTCTCTCCGATGCCATCACTTTTGGAGTAGCCCCCTCTGTGATTATCCTAAAGACGCTCTCTATTGTTCCTGGAACAGAAATGTCCTATATGATGACTATGGCAGCGATGATTTTTTCGGTATGTGGAGTTTTACGTCTTGCGCGTTATAATATTTTGAAGATGCATGCGAACCCTTTAGATGATAAAAATAAAAACTTTACAGGCTTGCCTATTCCAGCCGCTGCTGTAGCAGCTATTTCATCAAATCTTTTTTTAGTCTCTCCGGAGTTAAAAAACTTAGGTGGTGTCAGTGATGAGGTGAGAGCTTGGATTCTATTTGGTGTGCTGGTAGTTCTGGGCTATTTCATGATTAGTCGCTGGAAGTTCCCCAGTATTGGTAGTCTACACATACGTGTAGCCTCTTTCCAGATGGTATTCTTAACAGTATTGTGCGCTGTATTTTTCTTTTATGGACTGCTGCACCATTTTTCAGTCATCTTTGTAATAGTATCGTGGGCCTATATTATTACAGCGTGGATTCTCTCGTTAATTAGGGTGATCTCAGGGCGACGATCGCAAACACTTATTGATTATGAGCCTGAGCCTGAAGAACACGAGCTTTAACAAAAATATCTCACTTGTATACATCTTTTCGGTCGTCAATATCGATCACGAAAACGATTAATTTTTTATCTTCAACTGTATAAATAATGCGATAGTTTCCAGCCCTTACTCTGTACCCTACACGACTTTTCAATTTTTCAATCCACCTGGGTCGTGGTTCTGTAGAAAGAGCCTCAATGGTCTTAATAATTTTTTCTACATCTTTTTTTGGAAGCTTTTTCAGATATTTTTTGATATCAATCTGGAAAATAATTTCGTACATCTAAGGATCTAATCCAAGATAGCGTTTTACTTCTGCTAAAGTATCGTATCCATCTTCTTTAATGCTTTTCTTTCCTCGATCAATGATTTCAGCTTCTCGCTCTTCTTCTAGAGCTTTCAATGTATCCTTATTTTCTAATTTCTCAAGAACGCACGTAAGAATAAATTCTTTCATTGGAACACCGAGTAGTGCAGCAATTGCTTTTAGACGCTTATGTTTATTAACAGGGAAATCTATTGTCATGCGTGTGACTTCTTGATGAGACTGAGAATGTGTATCCATAAATCTCCTATCATTTCTTTTATTATACACAATAAGCATTAAAGCGTAAAGACGCTTTCGTAGTTAAAGCGTCTCTTATGCATATTAACTCATTTAAAATAAGTAATTTAAGTATATAATCGAAGTAATCCTGTAACGACACCTAGGATTTTTACGTCAGACTTTTGGATAAAGATAGGGTGATGCTGAGCGCTCTGGCCTTCGAGTCTTAAGTATCCCTCTTCTTCAAACATTTTTTTGATCATGGTGTCGAAATCGTTGACAACGCAAAGGATGGTCTCGCCATCACAGTAGGGCTCTCGTGTTTCGACCAGAATTAGGTCGCCATCTGCAATAAGCTCCTCATGAAGGCTATCTCCACGAGCTCTTAAAAGATAGGTGGTCTGATCGGAGTTCACCATCGAAGAGGGGATAGTGATTTGCTGGGGTACTGGAAGCATGTCGATGGAATATCCAGCGCGGACATATCCCATTAAAGGCAGAATGGACATTCCGCTTGTGTGGGGTTGAGGAGCAGATGCTGTGATAGAGAGGCTGCGTCCGCATTTAGGCAGACTCCTTAATACGCCTTTCTTAGTTAAAATTTGAATGTGCTTATGAACACTACCTAAAGACTTAAATTTCAATTGCTTACTGATTTCTCGGTAACTCGGCGAATGGCCATGGGCATGCACAAACGACTCAATAAAAGTCAGGATGTCTTTTTGTCGAGGACTTAAACCGTGCATGTTTTCCTCTCATTTCGAAAAACTACCCAACAAGCAATCAACGAGACCCACCAGATAATTAGAGCAGAGGCTATCGCATCACTCAAGTAATGGCCTCCTTGAGTAATCCTCAATAGGCTGAGTATAGTTCCGATGCCGAATGCTAAAAAATAGCCTGTGATCTCTAGCCAGCGTTTACGCATCTGCTGACCTACTAAAGCCACAGAGAAAAAAACGAATCCCATGGCGCAGTGGCCGCATGGAAATGATTTTGAAGGAATAGGATTTCCAAAATTAGCAGCATAAAAGGGGCGAAATGGCTGTTTTCCGCCAAATTCTAAAGTCTCCTTAGGCCGTGCCCTTCCCCAGTGGTCTTTTAAAAATGCATGGATAGTGAGGCCACATCCTAGCGCCATGACGATCACGGGTACGAGCGCATACTTTCTCCATTTAGCCCAATAGCTTGAGAAGAAGCCTAACAACAGGACTCCTAAACAAAACAAAGTGACAATCCAGGCGGGTGTGGGTCCCCAATCAAATAGAAACTGAGTGATGGAATTTGAAACAAAACGGTTGTCGCCAATGGCGCCTGGAGTATAGAATAGCCCCGTAACAGCTAAGTCTAAGGATCCTGACCAGGGTGCATAGATCAAAAAAAGTAGTAATGGTATTAGCCAGCGTTTCATGAGTTCCTCTTCCCTGGAAGCATACAGCATTTTTATTTACATTAATAGGTCAATATGAGCTCTTTCTTCTTCATGCCAGTGCCTTTATGGATGTGTCTTCTACTCCTTCTCCTATTAACCATCGCCATCTGGGGCTGGATTACTTCGCAGATAAGGCTCTCTTTTCAACACAAGATGGTCGAAAGCTTCAAAGCTCTCTCCAACGACGCACTAAGGCAAAATAGCGAGTCATTTCTGCAGTTGGCCACAGCCAGATTCTCCACACTACATTCAGAAGCACGGGGAGATCTGCAGCGGCGCCAAGATTTTTTTGAAGGCATCGTCAAGCCTGTGCGCGAAACCATCGAAAAGATGGATACTAAGCTGCATGAGCTAGAAAAAAATCGCGTGGTTTCAGAAAGCCGCTTAGGCGATCAGGTTATCCGCCTTCAGCAAGAGACCGCAAGCCTGGTCCGTGCACTCCGACAGCCCCACGTAAGAGGGAAATGGGGAGAAGTACAGCTACGCCGTGTTGTAGAGATGGCAGGAATGCTGGAATATTGCGATTTTAATTTGCAGGAGACTGCAACTAACGGAGATGAGCGCTGTAGGCCGGACATGATTGTGCGGCTTCCTGGAGGAAAAAATGTCGTCGTCGATTCGAAAGCACCACTGCATGCCTATTTAGAGGCCCATGATCTCGTCGATGAAGGAGCCCGCGTGCTAAAGCTAAAAGAACATGCCCGGCAAGTACGCCATCATATTGAAGAGCTCTCTAAAAAAAGTTATTGGGATCAATTTAAGCCTGCACCAGAATTTGTGGTCCTATTTTTGCCAGGTGAGCCCTTCTTTAGTGCGGCACTGGAGCAAGATCCTACTCTGATTGAGCGCGGCGTGGAACAAAAAGTTATTTTAGCTACCCCCACAACCCTTATCGCACTACTACGCGCTGTGGCATATGGCTGGCGTCAGGAGGTCTTAGCCGAAAATGCTCAGCTTATTAGCGCAACAGGAAAACAGCTCTACGAAAGACTGACTGTATTCTATGAACACCTTAACGGCATTAAACGTGGTCTAGAACAAGCTGTAAAAGGGTATAATCAGGCGGTAGGCTCATTTGAAACACGCATCCTCACCTCAGCACGCAAACTCAACGACCTTGGCGCAGGCACCGACAAAGAAATACCCTCCATCGAACCCATCGACACCACCTGCCGGGAAATGAGCGAACGCTCCGAGCTCCCCCGAGTTCTCTAATTTAATTACACTTTAGTAACTTTCAACTAGACAAACGCGTATTAACCTTGTAATTAATCATATTATTAATTATAGTAATAAGTTTAAATACGGCATTTTAATGTTTAAAGAAATTAATTCATTTGGATACGAAAATCGTTACTATTTACCTATAGTAGGCTCTTACTATGGAGTAAATGAAATTATTGACGGAGTTAATGATTTATTGCATCCTATGAAAATCTTTCAAAGCGAAAAAAAAAGTTTAGCTTACCGCAAAATCTGTCATGGCTCTGCAGCTTTAATTCCTGTTCTAGGAATTATTGCCTTATATGCTTTCCAGTTCTTTTTCCCTGAAAAACCAGAACCAATTATAGAGAATCCATATCTGAATGATGATCCTGAAATCAATGCTGTTTTAGATAAATTAGAAGATATTGTTACGGGACCTGAGAAAAAAGAGAACTATATAAATTGGTATAATGCTGGAGGAGCGTCTTTCTATTCAAATCAAATCCCCAAGATGTCGCAAAGTCAACTCTTCCACCTCACTTCTATTACATCATTTATCGATAACAGTGAATTTTGGTTATATCGGCATATGATTCCGAAACTATCCGAGGACAAACAATGTCGAGAATTATCATTAGCGTTGGATTTTGGTATAAATATTGCTATAGATATGATAGAGCGATCCAAATTATCAAAAGAAAACCAGGCTCTCGCGTTTGCACGTTTCATTTCTCACAACCGACATACTCATCCAGGTGAATATAGTCTCGAGAATATAAAAGAAGTTTTAGGTATCGATTTCGTATATAAGATTGCACCGTACCTAAATTATGTAGATGTCAGAGGTTTGGAAGAAAACGAAATTAATAAAATATTACTTAAATGTCCCAATATTCAGTATTTACTTATAGATAATAAAGAAATAAAAAAATTACCAATAGAGTTGCCTTTCTGTAGGGTTCTTTGTTGTGGAGATTGTTCTTCTCTTATAGAGTTGCCCCCATTACCCTCTTGTATACATCTTCAAATCGATCGTTGCAGACAGCTTAGAACAGTACAAGAATTACTTTGTTGTATTTATTGTGAGGGTTCTGAATGCGTATCACTTACAACGATCGCATTACCAATCGGTGAAAAAGTTTACCTTGAGGGTTGCACAAATCTTACAGAGATCCCACCTTTACTGAGATGTCGAGTTCTTAATATCAGAGATTGTCCAAACCTTAGCGCTGTGCCCGTAGTGCCCATCACTTGCTCCATCTATTCCAATCATGGTGACTCTACAAAAATGGTAATAGACTTCGATAATTTTATTCAAAACCCTAAAAAGCTACTCATGGATTTGGGAAATTATTTACTCAATAACCTTCCATTTCCCAATATTTATTATTTTTCCGAAGGCAAGCAGTCTGTGGCTATAGATGCAGGGGGTGTGAGACGCGATTTTTTGACACGCCTGTTGGAGAACCTATTCAAAGAAGTTGAGGGTAAGATAACCCTGATAATGTCTAAAGATAAAATGCCTATGGCTAATGAAGACCCTGAAAATGAAATTTGTTACCGTATTCTTGGTCGTCTTTTTGCCTTTTGCTATCCTCAACACTCCTCTTTCAAAACAGGACCCTTATTTAACGAAATGGTTTATACATTTATTGCAGACCCATCAGAAGGCGATGAATGGTACATTAACTGCTACTTTAACTTAATGAATATCCCCCAGAATATTAAAACCTTTATAACTCTTAATGAAACAAAACCAGAGCTAACAAAGAAAGACTTGGATTATGTGACTCTTCTAGACGAAACTTTTGTCGATACTAAAGAACATAGAAAAGTACTTCGAGAAGAAATCCTACAAAAAGCACGAAAAGATGCTAAACTTCGCCCGCTAGCTTATATACGCGATGAGATGAAAAAAATCTTAACAGATGCTGAGATGAATATGATATCTCAAGCAGGACCTAAAACCCTTCAAGAACGGATAGAAGGGTTACTTACAGCTGACCTATTGCTCAATAAACTTAATTGGGTGCAAGGGGCAGTAAGTCATCAAGATTTAGTGAAAATTCAAGTATTTTTTACTAAATGGATTAACGAGGCTAAATTCGAACAACTTACAAAATTTGTACGGACTGTGACGGGTAATAGCACACTAAGTAGCCATCCCATCAAAATCGAGTTATACAATAGAGATATTGGTCGCTGTCCCAATGCACATACTTGTTTTATGAGTCTAGAAGTACCAGCGGGATATCCCAACCAAAAGCATTTTAACGATAAGCTCAACGAGTGTTTAGTGAACAGCCTTCATGGCGACGGCTTTCAAACAGTGTAATTAATTACACACGTTACACAAAACTTATTTCTTCGCGACCTTCGCGTTAAGTAAGTTTTACGTCAGATTAGTTAATTATTGTAATGATTTAACGATCACGCAGGTAACGGTTTTATCATTGCCGCCCATGCTGATCAGCATGCCGAAGGGTGTACGAGGAGTTGCTTGATTTGCAGCGCGTTTTGTGAATTGATGAAGTAAGTCGACAAGTTGACGTACTCCGGAAGCACCTGTGGGATGCCCAAAGCCAATTAATCCTCCCGAAAGATTTGTCGGGAGCTTTCCTTTTATTCCTGTATGGCCTTCCATCATATATTCAGGGCCTTGTCCTGGCTTTGCAACACCAATAGCTTCCAAAGCCAGCAAACCTGAAATGGAAAAACAGTCATGAAGCTCCAAGAGTCCAATATCTTGCATTGTAAGCTCAGCTTGCTCGAGAGCTTTTTGCACGGCAAGGGCTGTTGTTGAGAGCACTGTTGGATCTTCAGGATCGACGGTGATGTCTCCTTGGGCCTCTCCGATAGCAATGATTTCGATGGCATGTTGTGGCTGAAGGCCTGTCTTTTGCAACCCTTCTTCCGAAGCAATGACTATTGACACAGCTCCATCGCTGACTTTGGAGCAGTCATAGTAATTAAGGTAAGGAATAAATTTATTTGCATCGGGCGGTGTCATGCCGAGAGTATAAAGGTCGGACGAAGTATTATGGTACTCTTGTGCCTTAGGGCAGTGGCGCGCATTGAGTATAGCCTGTTCATACCACTTGGCTAACGCTTCGCGGGTCTTGATCTCCCCATAACGTGCAAAATAGGCTCCAGCTCTTTCTGCAAAGAGGCCAGGGAAAAAGTAGGCATGTCCCTGTTGCCGTTCTCGGCTATAGTGGGCTGCTCCGGCCAGGACGTCAGCTCCATATAGAGACTTCATTGTATTTTGCATTTCGAATGCAGCGACAAAGGTGAGGTCGGATGTCTCGGCGAGGATAGAGCGTGCAGCCGTTGCGATGGCCCGTCCGCCAGTTCCACAAGCCCCTTCAACTGCAGTACAGGGCTTTCCTAATAATGAAGGAGCGATAAAAGGCAAAAATCCTGGGAGGTTGGCTTGATTGAGGAAGCGTCCCGACATAAAACTTCCAATGATTCCCTCATCATATCCAGGGCTATTAGGAAGCTGTGTGGATGTTCCCTGAGCAGTCTCCTGCAGATATGCCTCAAAATGCGGCATAGAACCAGGTTTGAATTCGGGTCTACCTGTACCCATGAATACTGTCGTATATCCAGCTAAAGCAAAAAGACGTCGACGAAAAGGTTTCATGCTGGCACTTCCTTTTGTAGTAATTCTTTTACCCAGCTATCCAATGGACCATAAAGCTGGTGAAAGCCTAGTTTAACTACAGTATTAACATCTTCGGATGATTGGGCAATATTGGTGTCGACGAGAACTTGAGCAATGTTATGGCATGCCCGTAGATATTCTTTGACGATTTGGCAACCCATTGTTTGGCTTTTGACAAGATTTTGAAAGTATTTTTGAAGCTGTTCCGGTGAGTGAGCATCCTTCCAGTTGACATGACCTTCTGGAAGAGGTCCTAAAAGATCCTTAACTCTTGAGATGGCGGGATCGTGGAGATCGATATAGGTCTCTTTATTAATGTCATAAACGGCGACAGGATTACCTTTAGCGTCATATTTGAAGTATCCTGGAGCTTGAGAGCCATTTTGTCCTAAACCACCCGTTATTCCCTTCTCGTTTAGTTGAAGGATAGTTTTAGCAAGTACCCCCGGTTCTTGAAGCAGTGAGGCCATAGTTTGAGCGATGTTGACACAGACTTGAATCCCCACAAAATCGATTAATTGGAAAATGCCCATGGGCCGTATGAGAAATTCTTGAGTTAGGCGGTTGACAGCGTAAATGGCAGCGGAGGATTCAAATAGTTGCCCTAGCTTATCCAAGAGAGCATCAGCAAAGGCAACTTCGCGAATAAAGTATCCATTACCGATAAAGCCTGGAAGGTCTTTGGTGTAAATGATGGTTTTTCCAAAGCGTTGAGCAATCTCGATGGCAAATTCTTTGGTAGTCTCATCTACATTCTCTGGCAAGCTGATTTCGATAAGTTTTTGGACAGGAGCAGGATTATAAAAATGCAGACCAGTAATGTGGTGATTGAGCGCGCCATAAGCATTGAGCATAAAGATGGGGATGGATGAGGTATTGGAGAAGTAGTGTTGAGGATGAGGTGCGTTCTTAACTAGAAAATTTAATTTTTGGCTTTTGATCATCATCGATTCAGGTAGTGCTTCAAAAACTAAATGGGCTTTAACAGCCTCTTCCAAATAGGTGCTGCATGTGATCATATTCATGGCACCATCGACAAAAGCTTGGACGATGTCTTGATTGCTGACCAGCTGTGGACAAGAAGAATAGACCTTTCTTATAGGGACAATCTGTTTTTCGGCATATTTGTTGAGCTGAGTTTTAAGATAATTTTTTAAACGTGGAAAACCAGTCTCATCCGCATCAATAAGTGCCAAGCTGAAATTGCCAGTGCCTGTGCGGCCACATTTATTCAGTTCTAATTTGGCCATTTCTTGAAGAACTAGAGCTGCAATTCCTTGGCCCATTTTACCGGCTGCCCCAAGGACTGCGCAATGCTGAAAGGATTCGTCTAAGGTCATGAAATTGATTCCTTTTTTTTGCTGAGAAATTTCTCTATGCAAGCTACAGTTTTGGGTGCATGGAGACATTCATCAAATAGAGTTCTTTCTAAAGCAAAATCGTTACTACGTATAGCTTTTTTGGCTTTGATTTGCGCATGGCGAGGTAACTCTAAGATTTTTTTTGAAAAATGAGTAACATATTCTTTTAATTCAGCTTTTGGAACCATGCCGTTAAACATTCCCAGCTCCTGCGCCTCATCAGAAGTTCCCACTTTCGCAGTCAGTATCCAGTCTAACGCCGCAGCATATCCAATCCGTTTAGGCAGTCGCTGCGTTCCTCCAAATCCTGGAATCAATCCCAGTCCGACTTCAGGCAATCCTACCTTTATCCCTTGAGCAGCAAATATAAAATCGCAACTCAGCGCAAGTTCCAGTCCGCCTCCAAGGGCAAATCCATTCAGCATCGCTACAGTGATCGGATTTCCCTCTTCTAAGGTAGCCATTGTCTTATGGCCTAACTGAGTAAATATACTGCTTTCCTTTGGAGACATGGCTGCCATCTCTCTAATGTCTGCCCCTGCACAAAAAGCCTTCTCTCCAAACCCGGTAACAATGATCAGCCGCATCTGTTTTTCCCAGTTCTTTGAGATATCATAGATTTCCTGCAGCATTTCAGAATTTAAAGCATTGTGAACGTTAGGGCGATGGAGCGTGATCCATCCTATTTCACCCTCTTCCCTAGTGATGATAGATGGCATAATTAATCCTCTAAATATTTATATATAACAAACTGAGTTTGTAATATATAAAATTTGAAAGTGCTCTCGATCTGCTCACGGCCCCAGGGAATCTGCTTGCACCATTGTCCAGTTTATGAAATATATTCCAGAACCCTTCTTAAGAATTCGATCATGAAGCTTAAAAAAGATGCAAAAGTAATTGAGTATAGTCCTTCACAGGAACTGCTTGATGAAACATTTATTGCAAAAGCTGTTTGGGAATGCCTGAAAAACAATGATTCAGAGGGCGTCATTGAAATCATAGAAACCCACTTAGAAATTGTGAATAAGATGAAGGCTTCTGAAAAGAATGAGCTTTCTCGATCGACTCTATATCATGCCTTGAAAGGGAAAAACCCAACAATAAAAACTCTTGCCAAACTGGTGAACTGCTGCGCTGCATAAAGTAACCTATTTGAATAGCTGACATTATCTAATTATAGACATACTCAAAACACTCCAATTGTAAATAGATTATTTTACATTGCACCCAAAACCAACTTTTGTATAAGATTTCCGTATTTCATTTTTCCGGTTTGCCAGTGCGACATATTTTTCTAATATTATTTTTACATTAATAAACTTAAGAATATAATTTAATAGGATTTTAGTAGCTTATGTCCGGTTAGTTGTGTGACAACTCGCCTTTACTGTGCATGTTGTCTATCGATGGATTTTTAATATCATCATTCGATGCATTGAGGGTAATTTTGCAGGAATGCAATAAGAGAGGTGTATGATCATGTGCCATTTCGGCGTGTTGAATATACCCTTGAAAGATTGCAGAGGCGTTTTCGAATTGTTTTAATTGCTCTTCAAATGGCTTACCTACCCTAATCGTAATTTCATCATCTTTTGAATCACACTCGATATTTGTAGATTCAACCAACAATTCTTTTGATCGTTCATCAAGCTTTAGAACCCAGCATGTTTCTGGATAATCTCCAGATTCAATGCAACTATAGTTAGGAGGTCCAGGGAAAACCTTGAAGTGAAGGATTCCGCTTAATTCTACATCTTCTGGAATCTGTTGCATCTCGGTTAGATGGAGTTGATAGGAAGGGATAGGACGAAATACATGTGGGGAAGAAGGCCACTTTCCCAATACTTCAACTTGCTTATCTTCGAGACGGCGACATAGCTGTTTATCATCTAGACCTGACAAAAATAATTGTAAAATGGATAAGTCAAATCCGAGCCCCGCAAGATACTGCCGGTCATCTTCATTCAATTCAGCAATTTTTTTCTGTAAACAAAGTTTCGAAGAGGAGTTTAATTCAAGAAACCATCCAAAAATGCCGCGTTCTACAGCTTGAGGAATTAAGTGTTCATAGTATTTTCTAACAAGTTTTCCCGTAAAAACGACATCTTCCGCAAGCAAATTTGAAGTAATCAAAAAAAATCCTATTATACAACTCCTAACAATAAACCAGATCGCGAAATGCCTTTGCATGAAATTCAGGTCGGAGGTATGTCCCTTTTTTTGTGTGAACAACAATGGCATGCAGTCCTCCTGATTCGGCCAAAGTAACAGCTTCTACTTTTATTAGCCATTTTTTTCCCCTTTTTCCTTGAACTAGGTATTCGGTAATTGTTGAGCCTTTTCTCTTCACAGCTGAAATGTATTGTTTTTCATAGAATTCCTCCCATCCCTCTTCCCAACCTTCCATTTTCTCGATTGCTTTACGAAAGGATTCAAATTCATCTTTCGTTAGACTCTCAATCTTTCGCTCTGGCGATAGCCCTGTTTTTTTCAAAATAAACTCGCGATAATTTACTTCATTGTCCTTATCCCAAATGCTGGGGAATTTTTCCATTGTCAATATGCGAAATTCAGGACTTTTCAGTCTTGCAATCAAAGCATCTCTACCCACTTCTTCTGTAGGGAATACAACCATTGACAATGCATATCCGATGCCTCCATGGCGCATTCCAAATCCTCCTTTTTTATATTTCATATTGCCCGGATTATTGCATCGCCATGCTTTGGTTCCTTCAAACCGAATACGCACATTGCCTTCCGCATCGTAATAGTGAACAGTCTTTTTCTCATATCCTGCGGCGGGTACTCCTTCCTCTGCTCTTACAAACTTCATAATCAACCTATAAATTTTAAAACCAAACATAGAACTATAACAAAATACAATAAAGACGACAAATCAACAAATCATTTATCATAAAAATAGTTACAATTTGTCGAAAATAAATAGGTTTATTTACAATATTACGTTAAAATAAAATTTATAAAAACTGTCGTATTAGAATGAAATTGAATTTGCATTATTTATTGTGGCTTTTGTTGTTCGTTATAGGAGGCAACTTTATGGAAGCAAACGAGAGCTACATCGAGAATATAGGGAGAAGTCTTTAATTTTCCAAAAAATTTGCGATAAGTGGTAGTAAGAAAAGAATTCAATTCTAGTTTTGGATGTAGAATTGAGTGAGCAACGTTACTCTTTTCAATATTTATATATAACAGGCTTTGTTATATATAAAATTTGAAAAGGGCTAGTATGATTAATCATCCAGGTGCGCGGTTACGCGCTGCTATTAATATCCATAAGCCTTTAGTCTTGGCTGGTGTCATCAATGCCTACAGCGCTTTATTAGCTGAGAAGGCTGGAATTCGCGCTATCTATCTTTCAGGAGCTGGTGTTGCTGCTTCTTGTTTTGGGCTTCCTGATCTGGGTTTAACTTCTCTCGAAGATATTGTTGAAGAAACGCGTCGCATTACTTCTGCTTCAGAGGCGCCCTTAGTTGTAGATATCGATACTGGCTGGGGTTCGCCTTTAATGGTTGCACGCACAATTAAAGCTCTTCAGCGAGCGGGAGCTGCGGCGGTGCATATTGAGGATCAGCCTTTTGAAAAGCGTTGTGGTCATCGGGAAGGGAAGCGTGTGATCTCAGTAGCTGATATGGTAGCTAGGCTGAAAGCTGCCGTAGAAGCCAAGGAGGATCCCTCTTTCTATCTGATAGCCCGGACAGATGCTCTAGCGATTGATGATCTAGAAAAAACCATCGATCGGATTAATGCCTATGCAGAAGCAGGTGCAGATGCCATCTTTGTCGAAGCGATTACCGACCTTTCTCAGTGTCAAACGATAAAAAAGAACTGTAAAATTCCGCTAGTTATTAATTTGACAGAATTTGGAAAGACTCCTCTCTGGAGTGCTAAAGAGGTGGGAGCAGCAGGTGCCGACATGGTCTTGTTTCCGCTTTCAGTATTCCGGGTGATGAGTCAAGCGGCACTTAAAGCTTATCAAATGATTGATGTTCAAGGATCTACAAAAGAATTACTGCCTTTGATGCAGTCACGCGATGAGCTTTATCAGTTCCTTAATTATGAACATTATGAAAAACAGATGAATCAATGGTTAGATAGAGGTAGCACACTATGACACTTACCAAGCAACAAGATGAGGCTCATGCAGGTTTGGCAGGGGTGATCGCAGGAGATTCTTCGATCTGTCTGTGCGGTGCCGAAGATGAGTCACTATTATACTGCGGTTATTCTATCGAGGATTTAGCCGCATCGAGTTCTTTTGAGGAGGTCTCTTGGCTGCTTTTACATGGAGAGCTTCCTAACAAGAAAGAGCTGGAAAAGTATAAAAACGCATTGAATCAGCATAAATCACCCTCAGCTGCCCTCATCAAGGTATTGGAGCAGATCCCAGAACATACTAATCCCATGGATATGCTGCGAACAGGAATATCCTTTTTTGGAAATCTTGAAAAAGATCCTGAACACACAGATCCAAAAGAATTAAGTGAGAAACTCTTAGTTACCTTATCGCCTATGATGCTCTACTGGTGGCATTTTCAACAGAATAAGGCACGCATCAAGCTAAATGTCTCTGCTCATTCTATTGCTGGGACATTTCTTGAGCTGCTGCATGGAAAACCTCCTTCTCCCATGCATTCTCAGGCTTTAGATGTCGCTCTCATCCTCTACGCAGAGCATGAATTCAATGCTTCGACATTCACTGTCCGTACTATAGCTAGCACTTTATCAGACTACTTTTCTGCTATTGTAGGGGGTGTTGGCGCCCTACGTGGTTCTCTACACGGTGGAGCTAATGAATGGGCCATGAAATTAATTGAGCAGTGCGGCTCACCCGACAAGGCCGAAAAAACGATTTTAGAGATGCTGGGTCAGAAAAAACTGATCATGGGCTTCGGACACAGAGTCTATAAACGTGGCGACCCACGCTCTCCCATCATTAAGAAATGGGCCAAAAAATTAGCGGAAGCTTCCGGAGAGAGCCATCTGTTTGAAACGGCGGAAAGAATTGAACAAGTGATGCTCAAAGAGAAGAAACTTTTTCCTAATCTAGATTTCTACAGCGCTGTGGTATTCCATTGCTTAGGAATCCCCACAGATCTATTTACACCTATTTTTGTTTTGGCTCGCACAGCTGGATGGTCTGCACACTATCAAGAGCAGCATACACATAATAAATTGATAAGGCCTCTCAGCCATTACATCGGTCCTACGCATCGACCCTACATCCCCTTAGAGAAACGCTCATGAAGTATGATACTGTCATTGACGCAATAGCTACCTATGTTGTTGAAAAACAATCATTTAGTAAAGAAGCCTATGAAACTGCCCAGCTCTGTTTTGCAGATGCCCTGGCCTGCGGATTTTTAGCATTAAAAGATCCTGAATGCAAAAAGCACCTAGGGCCCTTTTTTCCCGGCACAACTGTACAACCAGCTGTACGAGTACCTGGAACATCCTATCTCCTAGATCCCCTACAAGCAGCTTACAACATAGGCGTCATGAACCGTTGGCTTGACTATAATGACACCTGGTTAGCCGCTGAGTGGGGACATCCCTCCGATAATCTAGCTGCAATACTTGCCTCGGCTGATTATGCTTCGCATCAAAGGACTGTAACTCTTGACGAGGTTTTTAATGCGCTCATTAAGGCCTATGAAATTCAAGGGGTCCTTTCTTTAAAAAATAGCTTAAATGCACAGGGTTTTGACCATGTCCTCTTTGTTAAGGTGGCCTGTACTGCCTTGGCAGCCCAATTTTTCGGCTGCGATAAAGAAGCTATATCTGCTGCGATTTCCAATGCATTTATAGATGTAGGCTCTTTACGTACCTATCGGCATGCACCCAATACAGGGCATCGAAAATCCTGGGCTGCAGGAGATGCTGCCAGCCGAGCTGTCTTTTTAGCTTGGCAGGCCTCTAAAGGCGAAAAAGGTTATGCTTCGGCCTTGACTGCACCAAAATGGGGATTTCAAGACTCCATCCTGGGTGGTAAGGAGTTAGTGTTAGAGAGGCCTCTGGGTTGTTATGTCATGGAGAACATTTTGTTTAAAGTCTGGTTTCCAGCAGAATTCCATGCTCAAACAGCCGTTGAAGCAGCTATCCAACTGCATCCCAAACTGAAAGGGCGTATCAACGATATCCAAAAGATAGAAATTGACACACATTCTTCAGCGATTCGCATAATTACTAAATCCGGACCACTGCATAATTTTGCAGATCGAGACCATTGTATTCAGTATATGGCCGCTGTAGGTCTGCTTTTTGGTGAGCTGCATGCAGAGAATTATTCGGATGAATTTGCTCGAAAGCATCCTGAAATTGATGCGCTCCGAGAAAAAATGATAGTAAAAGAAAATCCACAGTATAGTGTCGACTATTTAGACCCTAACAAACGCTCAATAGCCAACTCCCTAAAGGTTACCCTAAAAGATGGGCAAGTTATAGGACCTGTAACTGTAGAATATCCTTTAGGGCATCGACGTCGTCGTTCGGAAGGTCTGACATATCTGCGTGAAAAGCTGGATCGAGGCCTTTCTGCAATCGGAGCAATAAAATTCAAAGATATTTTCCCTCCACCTGGAGATATGCCCCTAGACCTATTTCTTCAAAAATTTACTAAACAAAATAGATAGTTTTCGCTAAAGAGAGCAAGAAACAGAAAAGCACCTACAAATTTCCTTTCTAATTTATTCGTTAGGAATTTGATCTAACGAAGGCAGCTGAGGACCATTTTTATTCATACCTTCTAAAATATTTTCCCAATAATTTTGCTCTTTAGTATTCCCTATTGACTTGTATAGCCCCTTTAATAGTTCTACACCTTCAGTGTACAGTGTGGTTTTAATAGCCTCTTTGACAAGTAATATTGCTTCTTCTTCTGTTATAGGAGGTTTTCCCGGTGCTACGCAACACCTAGCCATAGCAATTAATAATTGAGGTGGAACGGGTTTTATTTTATCAATAGCTCTTTTATAAGCTGCATACCTTTCTTCATAGTTTAAAATAATATGATAAGCATATCCAAGCAATGCATCATATCTCCAGCTTGAATTCCATTTTTCTGGATATTTTTTTCTTAATTCTTCCAAAAAAGCTGTTGCATATTCCTGTAAAGATTCATCCCATTCTTCATTGTTCAGCATACTACAAGCCATATGCAAAGCCTCATTAAATTCTAATGTAAACACTAAATCTGATGGACTAAGACTGCTAGATATTTGTTTTAATTGTACATATTTTGTTTGGTTCATTATTTTGTTATTACCCAAGCATCTTTTAAGTAAGTTTGATTTGTCTCTACATATATTTCAAATACAGCTCGAACCAATATAAAAGGATAAGCATAAAAATTATAAACGATAAAAACGATAAAAAACAAATTAAACGCAAAGGCTCAAACTCGAGTTTAGCATTTTTTTGATTTAGGTTATTACTCTTGCCTTATGCAAAGAGTGAGGACTCATTATGCGTTAAGGAGCGAAGCTCCGAAAGCATGTAGCCCCACGCGTAAGCGTGGGGTAAGATAATCAATAAATATTGAGCCGCGAATGCGGCGGCAGAATTTGAAAAAATCCAAATAAATCTAAAAAATCCTCTTTTTTCTGTCGCCGCATTCGCGGCTGACGTTTTAATAATTTATCTTACCCCACGCTTACGCGTGGGGCTACATGCTTTTGCCGCATTCGCGGCTCTAGCAACATGAGTTTTGGGTTTGTCGATCCGCGAGAGCTATCACGTAAGCCCAAAGATCGAAAAACAAAACTCATATTTAAGTAGATTATATTTAAAATGTTAAGTCAAAAATTGCTAAATTCTAGGCCAAGGCGAAAAGAAAATTAACTTTTCTTAGCGCCTTTGCGTTTAATTTTTATTGCAGAAGTTCGTACTTGATTTCGTTGTGCGAATTTGTAAAAGGATAAGCGCAAGTCACACGATAGGGCAAGTCGTTGACCTCATTCCAGGCATAAAAGACAAAGTCATTTTTCTCAAAGCGAGGGCTATGCATCGTTTTGAAGTCAACATGACTCTGTTTCGAAGCGAAATAATTATTTTGAAATTGCATGGGATCTGTAATCACTCGAAAAGTATCACCCATGAATAAAAAATTTGCACATTGAGCTAGCGCTGAAGGATGATGCAAAAGCTCTGGAAACGATTGAGTTAGCTGGAATAGTGATAAAAAATTTCGATCTTCAACCACAATCCTGCGCTTTTCCGGAAGTATCCCAAAGCATTGAAAGCAGTATTTTCCAACCGTAATAATTTGTTGTGGCAAGTTTGTAGTCATCATGATTACCTCCACTACGATATAGTCTGGGTGTCTATATGCTCTTTTTCAAGAAAAAAGGGCTCGTAAATTTCCCATTCATGGTCGCTTAACCAAGATTGATCAGCCGCATCGAGCTGTTTCCCATCATCGCTAACTTCCCAGATTTCCAATTTGCCTGTTCCAGGATTAACCACAAAGCAGAAATGTACATCATGAATACCCTCATACCAGTTCGTATCAGCAAAATGCACCGCACTATTTTCTAAGATATTCTGTTTTTCTGTAGGAAGTAAGTGGTATATTTCTGTATCAATTAACCTTTCTCTTTTAGAAAAAATTTTTTTTGAGGATGGCAAGGAATCAGATAGAGCAGAGCTAAGATGGTTGCGAAACTCCTGTATTGTAAGGTCAGCAGGAAAATTTAAATATCTGTTGAGAAAATGCTGGCTGTTGCGTCCAACAAAAAAGTTCTTAATACAGTAATCAATCAGTTTAGTTTTTAGCTGGGTATCAGCCATTGAATTAGCTATTTGTAATCCGGGTTCAATAACAGAGTTTTGCATCCATTGTCCAGAATCAACATCTTTTTCCCATGCATGCATTAAGGTTGGATGGCCAAGCATCAAAGAAAAGGAGTGTATTCCTGGCGTACGTACAGGGGTGATCAAGTAGGGATTCTTTAACTCTCCGGGTTTATGCGAAGAGTTTTTTCCCAATTCAATGACCTTTTCAAGCAAGTGTTGAGCATTTACAGGCAGAAATTTTTCAGTGGTAGGGAGCTGATCCAGCTCTAAATAGATTTTAAGAATTTTTTTTGGATTATTACCTCCTAGAACCATCCAAGGAGTATGTTTAAGTTCATTGATAGAATCTAATGGATTGCTTAAGGATTGATTGCGGTGATGCATAGAACGAATGGCATAATTTAAAAATTTATTTGATAAAATTTCCACTTCCAAGCTCTCTTTTAAACCCTCCGTTTGTGGAAGCTTCTCCGCAGCCTTCAGACTCTGTTTTAAGATAAACTTCTGATAGGCTTGTGGAGAATCTACACGAATCCACTCTGTAATCTTGTTTGAATCATTTCTGTCATAAAGAACAAAACCACCAAAATTAGAACGGTTATCTCTGCCTTTTTTTTCACTCCCCGCAGTAGGATCATATTGTAAGCGTACAGATTTATTAAGTTCTGAATTCAGATTCGCATAAAAACTATCAACTAAATGCTTTGAATAATTCAATTGCGGAATCAATGCACTTAACGTTGTATTGATAATAGCCAATTTAATTGCTCCTGATTCTGTCGAATCTGCCATTCCTGCTATAGAGTTCTCCCACGCATGTAAAAGAGGATTTCCCACTTGAGATTCAAATGCCAACACACCTCTTTGATGCATCTCTGAGGAATAAGCCATTGCATGAATAATAAAATCAGGACTCAATTCCACATATTTCTGAGACTTTTTTATGTTCTGATTAAGAAGAGCCAATAAAACAGATTTAAGATTGCTAACTCCCATAGCCTTTCCAGCAGCAATCAAGCCAGGAGCTTCCCACAAATAAGCTGTTTTTTCACTTTCTTGAATGATTTTTCCATACCCATCAACTTTAATTTTTTTATTGATATATTCATCAAACGCATTTAACAAAAAGGGAAACTGTATTTTAATCCCATCTACTGTGCGTGTGAGAGCATTTTCAGTTAATAGGGCATTAAAATCTTTAATACACTCTTCAGGCCTTGCTGCTAACATATTTATAGCTAAAGAAGTTGTAAAACATGATCCTGCAGGCCCTTGGCGTAAGTGAGAAAGATAAGCTGTTAATGCAGAAAGAATGGTCTCGTTTTTAGATATTTGCTGGGTGGTCTCTAACGTAGAGTGAATAAGAGTACTTGCCGAAGATTTTGGTGAAGAAGGAATGCCTATTGTAAAGAAAGAATTCCTAATATGTGGGCAGCGTTGAAGCATGCCGAGTTTAGAAACAAGCTCAACATCTACCTGTACATCCTTTACGGCAGGATCTACAAAAGTGCTTTCAATTAGCCCGATTAATCCAGCATTAAGGTACCCCTCTTGTGTCAATAAAAGCTGGCTAATTTCTTTTGTCAACAGTACTTTAATCGCTAAATCTGCTGGTTGAATTCCAGTTTTTGTATGAGCTTCGTAATGGTTCTTAAGTTCAATTTTTATCCGGTGAAACTCGTGAAACAAACTCTTATTGATCCAATCAACAAACTCACGTCCTCTCCAGAAGAATGATTGCTCTAATAAACCCTTTGGATTTTTGTCAGCAACAAATAGTAATTTGCCTATTTCTTCATATCCCTCTTTCTTTTCCGCTGCAATACTCAAGGCATACTTTAGAATAAAGTCAACTTCTTGACTCATTTTTTCATAAGGAGGCTTTTCAAGAATAGACTGCAAAATAATTAATTGCTCCATAACCTGTGGATTCGAAAGAGCAGAAATCTGCATCCAGGGATATTCTTTAGGCTTTTGTAAAAGAATATTTAATGATTCGTAGCCACTATGAATCCAATTTGAAATTTGACTATTTGAATGCGGACAAGTTTCAAAAGCAGTATAAAGCGTATCATGATCTGTAGCATTGCGCACATTCTGCAAAAAGCTACGCATGCGCCTCTGACAGATTAGATCATCTGCAGAGAGATTTATTTCTGACAAAGGAGTCATAGGGCGTGCTGACAATAGAGAGGGAGAGCTGCAATCATGGCGGTCCTTGGCCCAATGTAGAGGATTTGATAGCTTTAAAGAGGGGATGAGAGGCATTTTTTGCCCAGGCTTAACTTGCTCAACAACCTCGCTATTTTTTGAAGCATCGAAAATAGTAAAAGAGTCACTTTTTATAGACATTCTGACCTCTCGATCGAAAGTTTAAAAACTACGAGTGAGGCAAAAGTCTTGAGAAAATAAACTATCTCACAAAGGACTACTTAAGTTAGGGTATGCTGTTCCACGTTGAGTAGTAGAGGGTGTTGGTCCAGTACCTGCACGCTGTCCAGTACCTGCACGCTGTCCAGTACCTGTACGCTGCCCAGACCTTGCAGCAGGAACAGGTTGTTGTGGTGCAGGGGCTCCACCCTCAATGCTCTCAATAATGAGGTAATTAGGAGGAGATCGGTCAGGCATTAAGAGCATTCCTGAAACCGACACAACGTAAAATCCTGTTTCTGAATCGATAAGCTTTTTTGAAGTCTCAGGGTCGATTGAATAAGAATCTACGTTAGCCGGCGTCATAGTGCGGTTTGGCTGAACTTGTAGAGGGCTGAAAAGATTAAAAACAGTATCGTCACCGATAGAATCCAACTCGATCTTTCTGCCTATGTGAGAAACAGTCCCTCTTACTTTGACAGCAATATCGATAAAATGGACACCAACAGTGCGCATAGCTAGGTTAATATCAGAGTAACGGAATTTCACTCTAGGCTTCCAGCGGATGACAGCCCGTCCAGCTTTAGGATCCATACTAACTTCTGCAGCCCCAGGTATAGTTCTAAAGTTCTTTTCTAAGAGAGCGTTGCATGCATCTGTGCAAACCTCATTTTTCCAGCGGACAATCACCTGTTCAATCTCTGCATTCAGCAGGGAAGAGACCGATAGAAGCGCCACAAAAAATAGAGCACGCACGTAATGCATAGGTACAATCTCCAGTTACTCTTAAATACTATCTATAGTCAATTAACTATTGCCTGTCAAATTCTGGCTTATTTCTTTGATTTCAGGTATGAAAGAAATAGGAGCATACTGCCATGATACGCACAAAAATTATTTGCACAATAGGCCCTTCCGTCTCAACCTTAGATAAAATATTCTCTCTGATTGACGCAGGGATGAATGTCGCACGCCTAAACTTCAGTCATGGCACTCATGATCAGCACCTAGTATCTATCAACATGCTCAAGGAAGCTCGCCAAAGCCGAGGAGTCCCACTAGCTATCATACTCGATACGAAAGGTCCAGAGATACGCATTGGAAAAATCAAAAATGATGCTGTTGAGCTCGAAAAAGGACAGAAATGGTTGTTAGTTCCAGAAGAGTGCGAAGGTGATAAAGAGCGTGTCCACATTGATCCTCCTTATATCCTCAATGATTTAGAACCTGGTGTAAAGGTATTATTTGACGACGGCTATATCTCCTCCAGAGTCATCGAAACAACAGATCAGGGAGTTGTTGTAGCTATTGACAATGGAGGTACTATCCGCACACGCAAAGGCGTGAATATCCCTAATACCATCCTTTCCCTACCAGCCGTCACCGATAGAGACATCGACGATATACGCTTTGGCTGTGTACACGATGTTGACGCTATTGCAGCTTCATTTGTACGTTCAGCAAAACATGTTTTAGATGTACGCAAAATTTTACAGGATTGCGGAAAGTCAGATACACTCGTTCTTGCCAAAATAGAAAATAATGAGGGCGTAGACAATTTTGACAGCATACTACAGATGGCCGATGGCATCATGATAGCACGCGGAGATCTTGGCGTAGAAGTACCCATCAGCCAAGTGCCCCGCCTGCAGAAGATGATGATCAGGAAGAGCTATTTGGCCGGAAAATTCTCCGTCACAGCAACACAAATGCTCGAGTCTATGATACAAAATCCACGCCCAACTCGAGCGGAAGCCTCAGATGTGGCTAATGCCATTTACGATAGTTCCTCAGCAGTGATGCTGTCCGGTGAGACAGCTGTTGGCAAATATCCCATAGAAACCGTGAATATGATGCGCGATATCATCGAAGAGGCCGAAAAAGATTTCGATTACCGCGCATTTTTTAATCATCATAGTGGACTCGTTTACCATGATGTGCCTTCAGCAGTAAGCCTAGCAGCTGTAAAAACCGCTTATAGCACAGGCGCTAAATGCATTTTCACATTTACAACTAAAGGATCAAGTGCCCGGCTGATTTCAAGGCTACGGCCCAGTATGCCCATCATTGCCATGACAACTAATATCAAGAGCTACCATCAGATGGCCCTCTATTGGGGAGTCATACCCATGCTAGAGCATAGCGTCAAGAGCGTGATGGAGGGTTTTACACGAGTCAGTTCGTCAGCATTAGCCCAAAACTATGTCAGCTATGGCGATCTGGCAGTCATTACTGCTGGTTCACCTTTTGGAGTTGCCGGAACCACCAATACGCTTATGGTAGAAAACATCGGCAATGTGTTAGTCAGAGGACATTGCGGCACAGGAAGCAAAGTCTACGGCAATGTCAATATAATCATTGATCCACAGGTTAATCCAGAATATGCAGCAGCGGATAAGATCATCGTTATTACACAGTGTGACGAACGCTACTTGCCCTATGTAGAAGCTTCAAGAGGCGTTATTCTACAAAATCATATTGATGATCTAGATTCAGAGCTAAGTTTAATGGAGATGTCTAAAGAGCTCGACAAACCCGTCTTAGTTAGAGCCGATGATGCCCTACGAATTCTTCGCGAAGGCCAACTCGTCACTCTCGATCCCCCTCGAGCCCTCGTCTACAAAGGCGTCGTTCTTTAAATTAAACGCAAAGGCGCAAAGTCGCAAAGAAAAAATATAATTATATTCTTTTCTTTGCGACTTTGCGCCTTTGCGTTTAATTTTCCTTAGTTACGGACGGCGGTGGTCGGGGAGGTATTTGCCTTCTGAGCGTAAAGCTGAGCGGTTGCGCACTTTTTTGTAGAAAAGAGGTCCTTGCTCGGGAAATGCCCCTCTTAAAAGAATGCCTAGACGTCGCGTATTGTCCTGACCCAGCGACTCTTTAGCATAGGGGACAAATTCTTTATATATTAGCTTCTCAAACCCATCAATGCGCTTTTCTGGGCGGTCAAAAATCCCGAAATAGTTAAATGCCAATTCATTGATTAATTCTGCCATACTATCCAAATCTTTAGGGGGCTGCCGCATCTGTTCCATCAGGGCAGATTTTAAGATATCAAACCTCTCTTGTGGAATCTCTGTCGTAGTAAGATCTCTCAGATAATCTTCAATGAAAAGCTCAAAACGTGAAAGTAGTTCACGGCTATCATGTGTGCTAGATTGAACGGCAAAATAGTCAATCAGTTCACCTTCAACCTCTTCACCTCCGCTATAAACCAGATATCCGGTCTGCTGCTGCGTGCGCAAGACATTATAAAATGCTTCTCGGATGGCTTGGAGCAAAATCTGTTGAGCGGCTCGATTCTCATAAGTAAATTCACTTCCCTCAATAGCAAGCATAGCTGCATTTCCCTGAGCGGGTACATTTTCATCCAGGTAGTAGGGGCCGCTGTTATCTGATAGATGAAGAAGTTCTTTGTGATAGTGTTGAGAAGGGGGATAAGGTGTACCAGGAAATGCTGCAAGCAGATTTTCGGTTACCTTAGAAGCATCATTCAGAGAGATATTGCCATAAATAACCCCTTCAATATAGTGAGAAGTGTACAAATTTTTTACAAACGTCTGATACTCTTCAAAAGTAGTCTTTTTTAGAGCCATCTCTTTTTCTTTGGGCGTAGCAAAGTTTTTGTATAAAATAGCTTTCAAAACAATGAAGGATTGATCTAAAGGCGAATCTAAGGCCTTATTAGCATAGCTACGGAGAAGGTTATCTTTATATTGATTGAATAAGGTTTCGTCATTAGAAGGGTTTTTTAAATTCTCCAAAATAGCGTCAAAAAACTTAGGAGCCTTGTCACTGTATCCTTGAACTTGCAAACGAATGCCATTTTCGTTATCAGCCCCTTTAATCACAAATTTTAAACCTGCAAGGTCTGCATGATAGGTCACATCACTCAATGAATCTTGAACACACTTAGTGTACAATTCCGCCAAAGCAATGCTTTTGGGGTTTGTAGGTGTAATTTCAGGCGTTCTTATGGTAAAAATAAAATTTACTTTTGGCACTCTATACAAGGTGTCTTGTGCATAATAGACTTTACTTATAGTCTCATTACCCAATACTTTCGGATTTAAGGGAACTCCTCTATTAAGCGGCAATGTTCCCGAAGACAAGGCCGGAGCATTCGACTCAAGCACTTTAAAATTACTGGGCAAGTAAGGATTCACTTCCGGAAAGGTAATATTTGAATTTGGGGTTGCTTCTAACCATCTTGTATAATGGGTCTTAGGTACTGGCTTAACTGTATAAGCTACTCCAAGCCATGGCTCATGTTCTGTAGTCTTAATTTTAGTTTCGCGGGAAGGAGCCAAAATAATCACACGGCCATTTTCAGGCTTCAATACTTGAATTAATGCATTAATGGCTTGTGGATCTTGCCGAGAAATCAACTCACTCTGCTCTGGGTAGGTCGAAAGATCTTCATTAGGTAGCCGGATAGCATGGTACATCGCCTCTTTAAAGGGCTGACGTCTCTCTTGAAACTGGTAATCTAACAGAGCTTGCTTTTGAACCTCTTCAATTAAAGAGGGTGGAATACCTTGTTCACGCATTAACGCAATCGTTTGATACACACGTTCTACAACAGTAGCATACTTTTTAAGGCCCTGTTCGGTTAATTCTACTTGAATGTCAAGCATGTGATGATTACGAGATTCTGGAATAATGCCGCAAGAGACTCCTGTCGCCAGATTTTCCTTTTTAAGCTCAGCCAGCAAGCTATTTTTACCCTCATGACCCAAAATATGGCAAACAATTTTGCCAGGATGTGAATCAATCATCATCGCAAAACGATTAGGTAGTTCCCAAAGAAGATGCAGCTCACGCGTATTTTGAATAGGCTCTATAAAAATAAGTTGGCCACTACCATTTTCAGGCAAAATCATCTGCTCCACGGAGAACGGCTGACGATTATTTGTAGGAACTCCTTTGAAATCCTCGACAACCATCTTTGTCAAAGTATCCAGAGGAACAGAAGAGTAGACCATCAGCTTCATAATATTAGCGCTATAATGCTCCTGAAACCATTTTTTTAAAGTTTCGGGCGACGTATTTGCCAATGATTGGCTATTTCCCATATGAAACAAGTTTTCAGGATGGTCAGGCTTAGCAATAGTTTTTAAAACATGCTGCACGCGAAAGTTATCGTTCTCGACATTTTTAGCATACTCTTGATCGATAGCGTGCAGTTCACGCGATACACCAGAAGGGTTAAAGAGCGGCTCTTTAAAAAAGCTAGCAAATCGCTTTAAAGTCCCACCAAGCGCATCATTGTTAATGCTAAATACGTAGGCTGTCTCATCGTTAGCTGTAAAGGCATTATCCATGCCGCCATGCTGGGCAATGTAGCGATGGTAACCTCCCTCATCAGGATAGGAGACCGTACCCAAAAAGAGCATATGTTCCAAAAAATGAGCTAATCCAGGATTGTTAACAGGTTCTTCCCAGCTTCCCGTTTCTACTACGAGTGCCCCTGCAGACTGTTCAGCATTAGGATCAGAGATAAGATAAACTTGAAGACCATTTTCTAAGCGTAATTTCAGTGTCTTACGGTCTTTAAGACTATTCGAAAGCATCAGAACAGTGGCCTTATCTGGAACGACCACATAGTCAGCTCCAAATAAAAATTGAACACTCAAAACAGCTACACAGATCGAAAAACGGAGGATGTTCATACTAAAGTCTCTGGATTTGATGATATAATGTTCTCACAAGCTGCCAAACCTGCTGTGTGCGCCATTCACGTTGTTGACGCCTGTCTCCATCTGCAGGATGATTGTAAAGGTCTAAGATAGGAATTTCAGTGCCGACACTCATATGTACAGGAGATAACCTGGTGAAGCGCGGTTCTCCAAGCTCCTTCAACACCTGATCAGGAGGAGGCATTAGAGCGTAGGTTGCCAATGCCATTGGATAGATATGCGTGGGGCGTGTAGCTTTACGAGCACAGAGAAAAAAGGTCTCAACTGCAGTAGAGTCAAAAGGAGAGATATCCAAAATGCCAGCAGCATTAGGACGGTCACGGCCACCACTAGGAGCAACATAGATCGCTTTCCCTCCCACATTTAACAGCTGTTGCATTGTCACAAGTGTGCGACGATTATGCTCAAGTTTTACAGCTTTCTGTTCAGGAGGATTTTCGATGTGCCGTTTAGACCAGATACAGAGAAGGTTGCATCCGAGGCTTAAAGGAATCGCTAAAGGATCATTTACAACTCTGTGACCAGCCACATAAATGAGTTCTTCGGCAAGGAGAGGGTGGCTTTTTTCAAGAAGAATGTTGATAATTTGAGCGTCAGGTTCAGTCTGATGATTAGCCAGAAAAATCACATTTTCCTTAGCCTTTAAAGCATTTTCGATTGTATCAAGCTGCTCTTGTCCAGAGATTGTAGAATGTTTTATATCAATGAGAGGACGGATAAAATTGTGACTAAAATTGTAATAGTCGAAAGGTTCACGTACAGCACGATGATAGATAGGAAAAGAATAGGGATTGGTTAGTTGTTCATTTAACTTTTGCAGAAAAGTCAGCATCAGCTTATGGCACTGTTCAGACGAATAGCCATTCTGCATTAGCGCAGGACAATAGCTCTTATAAAATCCATAGAGAGTATCGAGAAGAACTTTTGGAAGCTTATCTGTTGACGTATGAGATTTTAGGATTTCCTCAAAATCTAGAGTGTCCACATTCATGCCTCGATCCTCTTATTGGAGGTAACAGAGAGAAAGTAGTAGTCATTGAGATGCAATGTGTCGTCTTTTTCGAAAGCGAGAGAGGCATTTAACTGTTCGGCCATTTTTATAAGATGTTGCTTATCAATAACTTGCAAATACTTGTCCAGCTCAGGATGCACAACTAACCTTAACGCAAAGCATTGATGCATCGTAATCGCCTTCTTTAACGAACGCTCCACCTCAATCGATACACTCTCATGAGACTTAATCATACCCCCACCACTACAGTAAGGACAGGGCGTATAAAGCGTTTGAAGAAGAGATCCACGATTACGTTGACGCGTCATCTCCACAAGCCCAAATTCACTCATGCCAAGAATGGTGCATTTCGCCGAGTCATCCTTCATGCAATCCTTCAGCTTATCCAAAACACGACGCTGGTTTTTACGGAAACGCATATCTATAAAGTCACAGATGATCAAGCCACCAATGTTGCGGATACGTAGCTGACGAGCAATCTCTTCTGCAGCCTCTAAGTTAATCCGAACAAGCGATTCTTCCACGTCCGCATTCTCGTTAGAGCTACGGCCCGAGTTTACGTCGATCGTATGCATTGCCTCTGTGCGGTCAAAGAATAGGTATCCACCACTTGGAAGCCATATTTTGCGACGAAGAGATTTCTCAATCTCCTTTTCCACATTAAAACGCTCCAGCATCGGAGTCTTATCCCTATAGTACTCAATACGAAGAGGATGTTCACCAGAGTAACGGCTGCAGAGACGCTTACAAGTTTGATAAGTGTTGTAGTCATCTACCATCAGACGGTCGAAACGCTTATCGATAGCAGTAATAACAGCACGTTTAATAAGACCAGATTCCTCATAAAGCAGACGAGGTTCATCCGATTGCTTAAAGCTTTCCATGATCTGTTGCCAGGTGCTTAACAGATCATTCGCTTCATTGATCAGCATCTCTTGTGTAGCCAGGCTGCTTGCCGTACGGCAGATGAGACCCATGTCCTGAGGCATTTCGAAGGAGCGGATTAGCTTTTTCAGACGCTCACGCGCTTGACGGTCTTCGATTTTGCGTGAGACACCACGGTGCGAAGAGTTAGGCAGAAGCACCAGATAGCGCCCAGCGATAGAGACATTAGAGGTCAGCCGCGCACCCTTCGTGCCGATCGGTTCCTTGACCACTTGAACGAGGACAGGCTGATTGATTTTAAGCAGTTGCGAGATGTCTTGATTTTGAGACTTAGATGAATCGTCCTTGATATCGTAATCTAGGTCGAAATCCATGTCGAAGACCTGTTCGAACTTCTTCGTATTTTCGATGATATCCGAGATGTGGATGAAGCCGTTATCGCCTTCGTTGATGTCGATGAAGGCCGATTGAATATTATGGAGGATATTGGTGACCCGTCCACGGTAGATATTGCCAGTCAGTTGCCGCTCTTTTTTACGCTCTATGATTAGGTCGATAAGGATCCCATTTTGGAGGTGGGCATAACGAATCTCTTTACTTTCAATATTAAGAAGAATTTCCTGCATGCAGATTCCTAAAAAACAAAGGGGTTAGGAAGTATCATACCAAATCCCCACAAAATTAGACACCAAGAATCTTTCCGCCTCTTTGCTTAACCCGTGCCCGTGTGCGTGCCCTTGCCTTGCCCGAAAAATTAATCGAGCACGAGTTAAGCAAAGAGAAGCAAGATAGTTCATTTGCATTTTATTATTATTTGTGCTACAATACTTTAAAAAACTTAGGAATAGATATGTTATATTTAGGAAAAATTGATTATTCTTGGAATAAACCCCAAACTTATTTAGTTCTTGTGCCCGGGCTTTCGTTATTAATAGAAAAAATTAAGTCTACTAATTTAAAGCCATTCATTAATAACGACTGGAATAATAAATCTGTTGCGCCTAATGAAAAGTCAAAAGAATTTGCTAATATGTGTAAGTGGCATCTCAGAGGATCCCTTATCCAAATGGCATGTATAGGAGCAATAACGGTTTATGCTCTTCCTTTATTTTCACTATTGTCTCTTCTTCCAATTTGCGAGGCCTTATATACTTATTCGATTGCTATGTCGAATCCAGTGGTAATTCATGAATATTCCCCATCAACGGGTCAGGTCATAAGATCAAACGGCGTCCGCATGCCGTCTATTTTCTAACATTCTTAATGCACCCTTTACCTGTCAATTTCTCCGCCCTTTTCCTTGTCAATAAATATATTTTTAAATTGGTTAAAGGTTATTAAATCTCCCCGTCTTAACTCTTCAAGGTCGTTTCCCAGCTTCACAGAGAATGAAATATCATTGTTATCAAGGTAGTTCATGACGTCATCCTTTGCTTTCATAAACTCATTTTGTGTTTTGAAATTCATAGAGTCGAGATAGGGGCTTGGCACTTGTTGAGTACCATTTTTTGTCAACGAATCTACTTCAAAGACAATGAATTGAGAAGATTTATTTTCGTTGATGTTATTCATAGAGTTTTTCCTTTCAGTTTAATATTTTATACTACCTAGAAATTCTTCTACTCTCTTAGAAAATTGAGTGATGGATTCTTGAGACATCTCTTTTGTCAGAGGAATTGGGTATCCCATCAAATTCAATGTCTCTGCTACAGCACTGAATTTTGAGAGCATAGCCACCCACTTTCTCTCATCTTCGTTTAAAGGGAGTCCAATAGCTTTTTGCTTATAGTTTACATTATGGTTGAGGTCTGATACCGAAAGGCTTGACGCAGTAGTAAGCTGCAGCTCGAAAACACAATTGGTAACAGGATCCCTTACAGTTGTGGGAATGACTTTGTAGTCACCTTGTTTTCTTATTGTGTTGTACTTGTTATCAAGCTCTAAAAATTCAAAACCTTCCTTTTTCAGCGTTTCAATGACTTCGGCCAGTTCTGACGGATCAGCAGAGATAATTCGCATACCATTAATATCTATGATGTCGCGAATGGTACTATATTTATTTAACATTCCAGGGTTTGATTGCGTCAATTTGCAAAGCCTGCCTGTCTTATCCAAAATCCCTAAGGTTGATTTTGTGCGACCGGTCACTCTTTTATTCGGTTCGTCTTTAAAAAGAGTTTCCAGCCGATTTTTCACTTCTATAAGATCATTTGCATTCTTTTTTTGAATTTTTTTCAACTCTTTCCACCCCGTAGCAGACATCCTGACTACTCTGTTGTCAGCATCCGGAACACGCAGGTAGACGACATTATTCTCTTTGTCTTTCATGAATTTTGTTTTGATATCTATTTTCATCGCTTCAGGCTCTTGGCCCTTTTCATAGAGATATATTCCCTTTTGCTCTGTAGGTGTAGAGAAAGTGTAGTTTGATTGAATCATTTCATTCTCTATTCCTATCTTGTTGCTGTAATAGTTGATTTGGTTTTCGCGAAGCTTTGAAATTTGCATTTGCACTGTTTCGATATCTAGAAGGGATTTCATTTCACTCTTCAAACGCGCTTGAATAAGTTTCTGAATAAAGGGGTTAAAGTTGTGCTCAAAATCACCTTTAAATACATCGTGGTTTTTAATAATTTCATTTTCCATTGCCTGAGTTAAATTTTTTAAGACAGTAGTGACAGTTAGTGTTTTGCTTTCTGTTCTTAAAAATCTTTGCAAATCCATCGGGTGACTCTCATCACTATAAAATTCTTTAAGCACGTGGTGTTGCATAGGGAATTTACTTTCGGGAATAAGCAGATCTATTGCGCGTGAACCTATGGCAAATTGGATGAACGAATTCAAACCAGCACGTAATTCAACTTCGTCTTGTTTAGATTCCTCACCGACAGGAACTGGATCCATTCCTGGAGGAAACGAGTAGAGCGAGTACATATCTTCGAAAGAGTTTACATCCTCTAAGTCTAGTATTACCTGAAGAGCTTCTCGCATTAGATAGAGTTGATGCTCCTGGATGGGTTCTTTTAAATGTTTATCCAGGAGTTCTTTAGCCTGTTTAGAGTGATATTTATTTGTAAGAGAAGCCATATCTGAAGCTAATGACTTAGCATAATGGGCCAGGCTTTTCTCCGCGCCTTCTCTCCTGTTGTTCACGAATTCTGCTACATATCCCAAAGATTCGGTTTGTGTAAGAACATTCTCCACTTTTGAGGTGATGGCATTGAGATTATGTGACATCTCTTGAATAACCCTACCTTTGTTGATAATTCCACTATTTTCCAAAGGGGTCCAGTTTAGAATTAGTTTTCTCTGCTCATGGATAAAGTCTAGTAGTTCTTCCTTACTGTGAAGAACCTCGACCTTCCCAAACGGAGTTTTGACTGAAAATGCTGTAGCTTCCTGATTTTTTCCTACCTGAATATCTAATACGTAGTGTTCATTTGTTAGATTATATGAGTTTGTATTCATATTTTAACCAATTATTAAACTAGTACTAACTAACTTTAATAATAACAATAAATGTATATTTTCAAAAATATAATCTTGTTAGTTGTTTTTTGTTGCTTTTTTTATAGTGTTTTTTTATTGTAGTTAGATTACTACACAAGGAGAGTCCATGAGTATCGACTCATTTAGTCCAATTCAAAGCTATATCGTTTACGAAATCGATGAAGATTCACTGTCGAATGAAGATCACATGCTCAGTACCTATCTGGCAACAAAAGAATTTGCTAATAGGGCAGAGTTGAAAAGAGCACAGAGAATACTAGATGATTTTTTTGACGAACGCGACATTTCGGTCTCGGTAAAACTAGGGGACAATCTCTCGTTGTTGACTAGCAAAGTCTTAGTTACCTTTGAAGAGTTTAAAAAACTCTATATGTAAAATCAAGGCGACGAGCCATCAATACAAGTTACCCATTGTTCCTTTAGCTTTCCTTCCTTATAATGATAAAAATTAATAAACCTGTCCTTATCTACAAGGACAGACATAGAATCGTTTTTTCGCTGGAGTCCACAATTTGGGCCTGTACGACTCTGCTCAGTCTCGTTAGAGCGAATTTGACAACCACCAAATAAATTGGTATTATAACCAAAAAAGGTGGTTGATTACGCTCGAATCGCTTTTTGGTAATATCGTTATTGAGAAGATTTTATTTTTTCTAGTGATTAATGATGAATGTTATCCTTCGCAACTCAGAGAA
>JABDDJ010000009.1 GCA_013287645.1 Chlamydiota bacterium
CAATTTTCTCTAGTTTTTTGTCCGAATTAACCTGATTTTGTCCGAATTACACCTAATTCGGACATTTTCCGTATTAAAATTTGTCACTATTCGTGATAATTTGGGCAATACCGTGATAATATGACCGAATTTAGAAATTCTATCTTAATTGACCGATTGCAAATATGCACAAAATAGACTCCAGGGAACTCGCTTTGCTCGTTCAAAATGAGTTTTTGATTTAAACTGTCACTTCTTAAAGGAGCTTCTAACCAACAAACAATCGTAGTACTCGCCATTATATTTTGTGACTCGCGACAATTTTCCGGCATACTTAATGCCAAAATACTCTGAAAGGTATTTTCCGGTCTGCTGTTCATAAAGCGTAACCCAAGAAATCAACTGTTCAACATGGGGTATTTCTATCCTTTACTTGGGTACTTCATCTACATAGGAGTAAGAAAATTGTTTATTTTTATGGTCGCGAATAACGGTATACTGTGTATAACAGGGGAGATTTTTTCCTTCGCCTGGAAATACCCACCACTCTCCTTTCTTAATGGTGACGCGGTTCATAAGCTGATAAGCAAAATATTGGCCGTTGGCGCAGTTTTCAGGTTGTTTTGTTTCTTGAAAGGCCTTGACAAGTCTCTGAAAGCGTTCTGCAGATGTGGGGCCTTTGTTGTCGGCTGTCTGAGGTCCTTTTTGATTGAACCAGGAGGGCTCTGCGTTTTCGGTAAGAATTCCGGGCTCATCTTCGAGCTCGCGAAATGTGGGTTTTCCATCCACATATTCGACAAAGAGCTGTTTTCCTTCTGCATCGCAAAAAGCGAAACTTAAGAGAGGTGTATCTTGATTTCCGTGTACATAGAAGCTTTCTAATGTTTCTTTGACTTCTTGAACTGTAGCGCATGTACCTAAAATATAGGGTCCAATTTCATTGACGAGTAAGGCTTGTTTTTCTTTTCCTTCAGGCACTGTTTGATAGACAGCTCTTTCCTGTCCAAGTGCTGAAATAGATAGACCTATACAGTTCATACCATCCAAGATGATATTTTTGACTGTGTCAATGACTGCGCTATAACCAAGAACCTGGTCAGTTGTTGTTTGAACCTTTTGGATATTATCTCTTGTGGTTCCATCGAAGGTACGGGCAGAGAAGGTGTGCCCATCTTGGGTCTTAAAAGCTGCATAGCTACAAGTCAATAGTAAAACTTTCATGTCTCCCTCTGTATCAAAAATTTTATTACAGGCAATTTAGAATAACTCGCGAAGTGAGTCAAGTTCTTTTGGATTAGTGCCATATTTTTTAAAAAGCTCTTGGATCTTTTCATAGGCTTGCATAAAACTTATATCTTTTAGTGAGAGTTCTTTTCCTTTTGTTTTATCTGGATGAGTAACCATCCATACCTTTTTAGCTTCTGACATGCCTTTTTGAAAGCTTGAGATATATTCTTCTGAAGAATTTTCTAGGCAGGATGAAAGGGCCTCGTAGCATTGGGCTACGACTCTAGTTACTTCGTATTCGAACATGTAGGGTAGGTGATAGAATTGAATCATTCCAAAGCAGTTTGCGAGTCCTAATAAATATAGGGGTTTAAAAATCCATTTTGAGAGTGTGCTAGGCTGGATAAATAAATTTTTTGACGTGATGATATTTATTGCTTTGATGGCACGGAGGGTCTGGTCAACATACTCCATACGGCTGAAGACGTTCCAGAGGTGTTGTGAGAGAAGCTGTTCGTTGATGGGGTGTTCTAAGTTGTTCTTATTTAAGTTTTTGATTTTCAATAAGATAAGTTCATTACCTTGGTGATAAAGTCCATATTCATTTTTTTCAGGATTTTGAAGTTTATCAGCCGCCACTTCTAAGAACTGGGCCCACTTTTCTGAGTCTATAGTGTCAAAAGAAATTGATCGCATAATAATTATTTTATATTTAAGGTGGTTTTCATTAGTTTGTAGGAGTCTTTATGTGTTTCTCTGCTGAAGCCAGTTTTGTTGGCGGTGCAGTTATAGGTTCTATTGGTATTGCTACTCTGCGCACAGTATCGATGCCTATTCTTCGTTGGTTAGCTCTAATTCCCATTATGTTGGCATTGCAACAATTTTCTGAAGGAATTTTATGGATTTCTTTTACACATGAGATTCCGCTCTGGTTAGTGAATGTGTGTAAATATGTTTACCTGACTATTGCATTTTTAGTTTGGCCTTTATGGATTCCTTTTTCGGTGGCGATCGCTGAGCCAAATAGGACGCGTGCATTGATTCTTTGGGGATTTACAGGGGTAGGGCTTATTTTGGACATTCTGTTTATTATCTTTGCTCTGTCACAACAGATTGGTGTTGTAACGATCAACCATAGGATAGTCTATTTGGGTAGCGCTCCTCCTGACTTACTTTGGGCGTATGGGATTATTATTATAGTGCCTCTTTTGATTTCGTCGATTCCGAATCTGGCATGGTTTGGGGTGGTGATTGGGATTTTAGCGGCTATTACGACTTATTTTTACATATACGCATTCGTATCAGTCTGGTGCTTCTTTTCAGCGATTGCCAGTCTGATGCTCTATTATATTTTAAAAAACAAGTCTACAGTAACGTGTAGACTTGTTAGAAATTTATTTCTTCCAGAAAAGCCAAGGCAGCAGTAGGGCTGCTTTTGGAGCTTCTTTGGTTGCTTCGGCCTTATTGACTTGTTCGAAAAGGCTATGGAATAAATGATATAGCCAGTCGTAGAGTGCTGTTACCCAAGTAACAAGTGTATGGAAGGCCTCTGGGAAGAATTTCCAAATAATAAAAAATAACAACCCGAAAAAAATAAAATTTAATACAAATCGCATATCAACTCCCTGGGTTGCAACTGTCTATTCTCAAATTTAGTTTAACAGAAATAGAATTTTTATAATTTAAGAAATTTCTTTTGAAACTGCAAGTTTTTTTTGCTGGAAGGTAGCAATTCCTAGGAAAGCGAGGAGGAGAGAGATACAGGAGAAGTAGAGATAGAGGGAGGAGCTGCCTAAGCTGCTGCTAGTAAAGAAGGAGGCGAAGATGGGTCCAAAGGAGGAGCCTAGACCGTAGGTAAGTAAGAGGACTGCCACTGCTGAAGGAAAAGAGACATTTTTTCCTTGTGCGATGACACAGGAGATGCTTTGGGGGTAGATGGTAAAGGAGAGACCTCCTAGGAGGAACGAACTGATGAGAACGAGTACTTCTGCTGTAGGAAAGAGAAAAATGCATGTTGAGGGAATTAATATGAGTAGACTTGTGGCGATAAGGACGGTATGGCGATTGAAGTGGTCAGAAATTTTTCCAAGGGGCCATTGTAGGGCTACTCCACCAAAGATGGTGATGCTCATTAGCTGTGCTGGAGAGATGCTGTAGTCTACGGCGAAGATGGGTGAGAAGCTGTAGATTGCGCCTAAGATGGCTCCTGAAAAGGCTCCGCCTAGGACTCCAAAGGGAGAGTTTTTGAGCATTTGAAGCCAGCTAGAGCTGATTTCTGATTCTGAAGCTTTGTAGGGGACAGTGCGCGTGTCGTAGAGGAGAGGTAGGACTCCAGCCATTGTCAGAGCTGCTGCGACGATAAAAGGAATGCTGTCTAGAGGGCTGACTATGTCTAGGAGGTGCTGTCCGGCGGCTTGAGCTGTGTAGAGGAAGATGGTGTAGATGGCGAGGATACGCCCGCGAATGAATTCTGTGCTATAAGCTAGGAGCCAGCTTTCGATGACGATATAGACCATGCCCATGCAAGCACCAGCCAGGAAGCGCATGGCGATCCATGTCCAGGGGTCGTAGGTGCAGCTCATGATGAGGATGGAGATGGAGGAGATGGTTCCAGCAAGTGCGAAGGAGCGTGCGAGGCCGAGATGGGACAAAAGTCGTTCGCAAACGAAGGCTGAGAGGAACATTCCAACGTAATAGGCAGCGTGCATTAGGCCTACGAGGTAGTCACTATATCCTTGTTCGTTGAGAAGTAGTGTGGAGTAGGTGACGAAGTAGCCTGCGGATAGGAGTACTAGGATGAGGCTAAACAGAGGATTAAAAATATTTTTTGTTAATTGGAACATAACTGATTCAAAAAGGTTTGATAATAAATAGTTTACAACAAAAATTGTTTAATTTCAAGAGAATCTATAAAAAGGTACTTTATGGATAAGTTTTTGAAAGAGATACAGACTGGAGAGATTCATTTCCGGGACCGGTGGCAGTTCGAATTAAAGTCAGAATTTGCCCCTCTGCCTACGGCATCAAAAAATATTCATACTCAAGAATTTTTTATATTTGTTCCAAATGCGTTGATAGTGAACTCACAGACCTATACAGCGGATGATTTTTTTAAAGATCAAACGAATTTTATACGGTATAAGACGCCTATATTTACCTTTGACGAGCTTTTGGACTTAAAGAATCAAGATTCCCCTTTAAAACATCTTTCAAATTATAAAAATAAGCCAAAGGAACTTGAAGAGGAGTTAAAGTTATTTGCTAATGTCGTGCGCAGTGCATTGAGAGAGGAGGTTCATAAAATTATATTATCTCTGCTTTTGAGTAGAAATGCTGAGCAGTGTGACAAAATTAATCAATCTATCTTTCAGCTATGCCAAAAATGGCGACAGTTACGCCATTTGTTTAGGGATTTTATGCATCATCTACCCTATCCGGAGCAGTCTGAGACAGCGATCACTACGGCGTATATCGACGAATTTTTAAGCAGCACGGCAGATTACTATTTTATTTGGCTCTTAAAGCATTTGAGAAATCGTGAAGAGGCCTCTTTGACATCGAGTGATGCATTAATCTGTTCTGTTTTGAATGAGGAGAAAGAGATCAGAATTAAGTATTTTCCGCCTTATGCTACCCCAGAGAAGAATTCTAAAGCTGATAGTGAGGTACTATACCGTCAAAGCCTTCTGAATAAGTTTGTGATTGATGTTCTGCATTTGATTGCCAGCCGCGATGCCCTGATGAATAGGCATCGCAATATTATTGGAAGCATTGCAGCTGGAATTGCGATGCTAGTTTTTTTGATTTTATATACATCTCAGACATTGCTGTTTGTACAGAGTTCTGAGCCTTATATTTTTCTAACGATCATTTTTTACATTCTTAAGGATCGGATTAAAGAAGGTTTACGCTCTATCCCCTCTATACGTGGATTTGGATGGCTCGCTAACTATAAAACGGAGATTCGCTCCCCTGATAACTCAAAACTCCTGGGGGGTTTAATGGAGCTGTTTACCTTTGTGGATTCTGATGCAGTGGATCCTGAAATCATGAAAATTCGACACCATCAGTTTCACTCTACGCTGGAGACTTTTCAACGCCCAGAAAAAATCATGTATTACAAGAATAGTGTGAGTTTATACAGCCATCTCTACCGAAATCGTTCGGTATTGACGACAATTTCGCGATTTAATATTCATCCTTTTGTATCGAAAGCGGGAGACCCCTACCAGCCGTATAGCTTTCTCGATACAAAAAGTAACAAAATCGTAGAAATTGAGCTTCCGAAGACCTATCACATCAATATTATCCTAAAAAATACAGTAGTACAGTCGGATTTATCGACAAAGGTCTCGCTCGAAAAGTATCGATTAATCATCGATAAAAATGGGATTAAGGAAGTCCAACATCTTCCTTGACTTATAGAGTAGAGATTTGCAAAAATATGTACTTTTTCTAGGAAGAAGAATGAATACTCCTGTAGTGATAGCTTTTGCTATTTATTTTGCATTGCTTGGTGTGATTGCGATTATTTCACACAAGACGATGCGCACTTCTACCGATTTTATCGTAGGTAATCGCTCTCTGAACTTTTGGGTGACTGCATTATCCGCACATGCGAGCGATATGAGTGCCTGGCTATTTATGGCTTTTCCTGCAGCGATTTATATCGGGGGTTTGCCTCAAATCTGGACAGCTTTAGGTCTGTTTTTTGGAATGTTATTAAACTGGCTTTTAGTGGCAAAGAGGCTGCGCCTAGCGACGGAGAAATATCAAGCAAATACTTTATCCTCTTTTTTCGAAAAGAGATTCCATGACAGCAGCGGAACTCTGCGTATCTTAACTGCTCTGATGCTCGTCTTCTTTATGACCTGCTACCTATGCGCTGGATTGATCGCTATGGGGTATTTGATCGAGTCTGTTTTTGGGATCGACTACTACTGGGGTCTGGCGTTTGCATCATTCGTGGTGATGGCTTACACATTTGCGGGCGGATTTATCACTGTTGCCTGGACAGATCTTTTTCAGGCAATCTTTTTGATTATTATGATTACTCTCGTGCCTATCGTCGCTTTCAGCAAAATTGCGGGTGGATTTGGTGCGATTGAACAGGCGGCTATACAAAATGAGATCTCTCTTAGCCCTATTGCTGATCTCTCTTTTTCTTCCCTGCTGACGATTATTTTTCTGGCTCTAGGATGGGGCTTGGGCTACTTTGGACAACCCCATATTGTAACAAAATTTATGGGTATCCGCAAACCTGAAGAGCTGCGTAAGTCGATGTATTTTGGCATGACTTGGCAGGCAATTGCATTGACAAGCGCTGTCTGTGTGGGATTGGTGGGATTGGGTTACTTTCCTAATGGGTTAGGTAATCCTGAGCTTGTTTTTGTAGAAATGGTGAAGCAGATTTTCCACCCCTTCTTTGGCGGAATTGTCCTCTGTGCCATCATTGCTGCTAATATGTCTACGATGGACTCCCAGGTGCTGGTCTGCTCGTCGATATTGAGTGAAGACCTTTATGGAAAGATTATCAATAGTAAAGCTTCTCCAAGAAGATTGTTAAGAGTGACCCGAGGTTGCGTGATCTTTATTACTCTGCTTTCTCTGGGTGTGGCTTTTATTCGCTCTACGACTGTTCTCGAAGCTGTACTGTACGCATGGACTGGACTCGGATGCGCTTTTGGACCTGTGATTCTCTTTTCGCTATTTATGCCTATGACTAACCGCACTGGAGCTATTGCTGGTATCTTGACTGGAGGAGTTGTCGCGGCTTTATGGGATTTCTTCTATCCGCATGAAGCACTTATCCCCATCCCTGCTATGGTCCCAGGCTTCCTTTTAAGTTCATGTTCTATTGTGCTTTTTTCCTGGCTGACACAAAATCAGGAAGAGTCCACAATAGTTGAAGGATTAGATTCTTAACGAGTGGAGGTTACAATGCGTTATTTGGCGATACTATTTTTGTTATGCCTTTCTTTTGTGAGCTTAGAGGCTAAAGAGAGTGGCGGCATTATTAACGTCACGCAAAATAATTACTCACAAGAGGTTGAACAGTATCCTGGCAAGGCTATTGTTGTGGTGAGTACCTCGTGGTGCGGTGCATGTAAGAGACTAAAACCCGTGTTTGAAATATTAAGTAACAAGTTTGCCGGTCAGGTAAAATTTGTGGCAATCGATGCAGATCAATCTAGAGATCTTGTAGATAAGCTGAAAGTGACAGCTCTTCCAACCATCTTTTTTATGAATAATGGCAAAGTTGTGTTGAGAAAAGAGGGTGCTTTAGAGCTTGGTGAATTTGAGAAGACGCTGCAGGCTAACTTGAAAAGTTAAGCATCTTAAACACAGTTTAAACGCAAAGACGCAGAGGCGCAAAGGATATTCTTTGCGCCTCTGCGTCTTTGCGTTTAATTTGACTTATTTCTAAATTTTCTTTATAATGGTTGTTATTTTGTTTAATAAAGGCTAATCAATGCAACCAACCCTTAATATTATTTTTAAAGGTATTGAAGATAGTAAAACTTCTTTACAACAGTGTACATATCTAACTGATTTGTTTATAGATAAGACCGAAGATAATCTTCAGCATATCCATCTCAGATGGTTCGCTAAGGTCCCCTACATAGGCTGGGTTTTTAGTTCTGTTAGAGCCTGTTTTTGGAGTTCTCCGGATGTTAGTAAGGTTATAGATGACTACTTTCAAAAAACTACTGGATGCATGGGAGAAGTTTTAAAAAGTAATCCACAAAAAGAAGTGATAGCGAACGTTCATAATCACTTTCTAATGCTGTCAGATAAATTGATTCCAGTGAATGGGTCTCGTACCTTTCGAGCGATGCTTTTACCTGGTCTTCCTCAGATAAACTACCATGAAATTCAACAATCTATTGCAAGTGGAGAAATTACAAAGGAAATAGAACAAAATGTAGAAAAATGCAAAAATTTCATTGAACTAATAGATAGGATTAATGAGGTCGCAGCGAATACATTTACTGAGGCTGACAAACTTGAAGCTACGAAAACGATTGCTGCATATGATAGCTTAAAGAAATTAAAAAGCGATCAAAAACAAATAGCAGAATTAAATGAATTAAGGAATTCAGTTAAAAAATTATCTGAACAGCTAAAAAATTCTGAAGATTTACACCAACTTTTAGAAAACAAAACAACCAAACAGCTTATTGAGTCCATTAAGTCTGTTTCTACGCCTCTTTTGAATCGCTATCCAGATGCTAAAGATGAATTTGCAAAAATACAAATCACTATAGGGTTATTAAAGAAGTACGTTTTGATTATCAAAACAGGAAAATTTGATAGTGTTAATTTATCAAGTTTCGTTTTTGATTTATTGAATTATGATATGAAAAAATTATTGATTGTTTTAAACAAATGTTTAACTGAGTGTGATTTAAGTACAATTAGATATAACATTATTAATAACGGCAATCTTATCAAAGATATCTTTGCAAAACATACTGAGGTTGAATCCACTCCGGAATGGAAAAATTTTATCTCCTTACTGAAAGGTAAGGGAGTTGAAGAAGTCGTCAATTATTCTATAGAACAAGCGTTAAAAAAACCTACAGATCTAGCACTCCCACAAAATATTGATGCTCTTTGTAGTCTTCTTGGGAGTTATACAAAACAACTTAAATCTGTTCAAGAGGGTCAAGCTGTATTTAACGAGGCTTTAAAAATATTTCCTGAAATTGAGCAGTTAGATAAGCAAGGATTATTTTCTTTAGATAAGCAAGGATTATTTTCTAAGGATAGCAATATATACTGGACCTTTAAAACATTCCTTGAACATTGCAATTTATGGAAAGTTTATTTAGCTGTTAAAAACAATGAAGAAGTTCCTATTTTTAGTCGGTATGTTTTTGATTGCCTTTGCGATTTAGATGTTGAAACGGCAATAAAAGTTTTGTTTCTCGAAAGACACAGTAGTCAATGTAAAAAGGATTTCATGTTCATCATATTGAACGTTTTAAAGGACGACAATAGTAAATATTCATTTGAAGAATTGCCTGACTCTAAAGAAAAAGATGCCTTTATAAGATTTGTTTTTAAGTACACAACAGAAAGGGCTAATCTTACACTGAATGAGTTTAACATCAATGACTTTAAAAAAGTTTTCTTTAAGCAAACACCCCTTCTATTCAAAAAAATGGTGACGAAGGTAAAAGAACATCTAGAGAAATGCGAACAAAATACCGTCGTTGCTGCGATATTGCTTAAGTTGGATGAGCTACTAAAACAAGAAGACTTATTACCTAAGGATTCTACAACTGAATCTCAAATTGAGTTTTTGAAAGAACAAAGAAATGCATTGCTGTGGCTGATTACGCCTATCCTTACATTAGATCCTCCATTAGATCCTCCTCTTGAAATACCCAGTTTTCTTTCTCTTTTAGATGATGGTGATGAAGGAGATGAGGGGTATAGGGATTTTGGATTTAAGGAAGGGATGTTTACGTATTTGTTTGAAGACTCAATTTCAAATCCGACTGAAAATACCTTTAAAGTTATCCATCTTGTATTAACGAATCCAGCATATAGAATTCATGCGCACAATACTCTTAACATCTTACATTCAACCTACCTAAAAAATCCTGATCTTTTTAAAAGCTGTGGTTCTTCAGAAATTGTTGAAAATGCCTTAATTGCAATATGCCTAGAATGGCCTATCGCAGCACCTAATCACATGATGGACCGTTTTAACGATTACTTTTATAAACTTAATTTAGCACACTGTTCTAAGAAAAAATTAAATCAATTGGCAAGTGCACTGCAAGATGCAATCATATATCATTTTGATAAAATTAGTGATGTAGACCTTCAAAAATCACAAACAATATTAAATATTTTGAAACATCCTAATCCAATTAATTTTATTGAACTCATTGAATTATTTAAATCGAACACCCCAATAGATCAAACCATAGATTTCCTATCACTTATGCTGATGCATGAGGCTAAGGTTAAAGATGATCTTCTTATTAAGTTGCTCAATGTAAGAAGCTATGAATTTACTAAAGAGAATTTCTCAAAAATTTACGCAGAGATAACTAATAAGGAATTAATTCATCCGGTATTTCAGCTGTTAGCCCGACAAAATAAAAACTTAGCTCCTATTTTGGCAGATATTGTAGATGACAACACTGTCAAACAGGAGCTTCTAAAGTTTTGTAAAGTTGTTTCATATGTTTACAGCTAACCGGAACTCGCTGCGCTTAGAGACTCTTGTGTAAAATAGAATATTATTGTATGATTGGCTTATGAAGTTACAGTGTGTATTTCCTACGTTCTTGATTATCATTAGTATTGGCAGCTAAGCTGCCATAATCCCCCGTTTTTCCTACATCTTTTTTTTATTAACTTACTTTAACTAGGGTCATTATATGTCTTCAGAACGTGCGTTGGCGTTAACAACAGGGTTAGCTTTATTTTCTATGTTTTTTGGGTCGGGGAACTTGGTGTTTCCTCTTCTTGTGGGTAGTGGATCGGGTGGCAGTCTTTTGTTGTCTACACTTGGTCTAATTCTTACAGCTGTCTGTGTGCCTTTATTGGGATGCTTGGGAATTCTTCTTTATGATGGTAAGCCGGAGCAGTTTTTTCAATTATTGGGCCGTAAGGGATTTCTACTGTTTTCTTTTATCAGTTTGGCACTGATGGGTCCATTTGGGGTGCTGGCGCGTTGCTTAACTGTAGCGCATGGGACATTTGTCAACTTTTACCCTGATCTATCATTGCAGCTGTTTAGCATTGTTTCTTGCTTACTCTTATTTGTGGCTGCCGTTTATCGCAGTCGTCTTCTTCAAATTTTAGGTGTATGGTTAACTCCTCTGCTGCTGGTTTCTTTGGGAGGAATTTTTCTTTTAAGCTTTTTTCAAGGCGGTGTGGAAAATTCAAAAATTTTATTGAATTGGGATGCTTTTGTCTTGGGATCTACTCAGGGATACCAAACAATGGACCTTTTGGCCGCTCTCTTTTTTTCGGGCTTTGTCGTAGCGCAGCTTCGCTCTACTGAGCGTAATGCAGCCTCTCTATTCCGCGTCTTTCTACGCGCTTCTGTTATCGCAGGCCTTTTACTGGGTATTGTCTATGCCGGTCTTGTCTATTTAGGATTTCAATACTCGGCTATTTTGGAGAGTGTTGCTCCTCAGAGTATGCTGGCTACAATTGCCTCGCATGCAATGGGTCCGTATGGAGGAATCATTGTTTGTGCGACTTTTGCATTGGCTTGCTACACAACGGCTCTAGTTTTAACGGTTTTATTTGCTGATTTTCTACGTAAAGAGTTATGCCAGGATAAGATTCCTCAATGGTTGTCAGTAGGTGTGACTTTAGTGATTGCTTATCTGATCTCGACTTTGGAATTTTCAGGAATAGCGCAGTTTCTTGGGCCTATATTGGAAACAGTTTATCCGTTGCTGATCGCTCTGACTATCTGGAATATCGCAAAAAAAAGATTTGACGGAGACTTGGCGTTAAAGTATTACGAATCATAGGTAATGTAATAACCTGAGAGGGGTAGATATGCGATCTCTTTGGAAAGGATCTATCAGCTTTGGTTTAGTGAATATTCCAGTACATATGTATACAGCCAGCAGGGAAAAGGAGATCTCCTTTACCTTGCTGCATAAAAAAGATAATTCTGAAATTCGATACGCTAGAATCTGTAAAGAAGAAGAAAAGGAGGTCCCTTGGAATGAGATCGTTAAGGGATATGAATATGAGAAGGGAGATTTTGTTATTTTAGAAGATGCAGATTTTGAAAAAGCTGATCTAAAGATGACTAAAACTATTGAAATAGTAAACTTTATAGAAGAAAAAGAAATAGATAGCATTTATTATGTTAAACCTTATTTTTTAGAACCCGATAAAAACGCAGAGAAATCGTATGGTCTACTAAGAGAAGCATTGAGGAAGTCTAAAAAGGTGGGCTTAGCGAAGTATGTATTAAGGAACCGTGAACATTTGGGTGTGATCAAAGTTCACGATAACATGCTTATTCTTAATGAGTTACGCTACCAAAATGAATTAGTGCAGCCAGAGGATCTAAAACTACCCACGACTAAATTGCTAGGTAAAGAAATTGATATGGCCCTTCAGTTAATTGATCAATTGACTGTGCATTTCAATCCAAAGGCCTACAAGGACAGCTATACAACAGTGATCAAAAAGATGATCGAGCTAAAGAAGTCTAAAAAGAAGCCTGTTCATCCAAAAACAAAAGAACCTGTTCCTACAAAAGTGACCGATATTATGTCACTGCTTCAAGCTAGCTTAGAGCCTAAGAAAAAGTCTCAAAAAACTAAAGCCTCTAAATCTGCATGACTTTAAAAACATACAAAACTAAAAGAAACTTTAAGTCGACACCTGAGCCTACAGTTGTAAAACCTAAGGCTTCCACGGCTTTGCATTTCGTTGTTCAAAAGCATGCCGCTCGCCGTTTACATTATGATTTTCGGCTGGAGTGTCGAGGGGTTTTACTGAGTTGGGCTATTCCTAAAGGTCCTTCTTTGAATCCTAGTGACAAGCGCCTGGCGATTCATGTTGAGGATCATCCTATTGATTATCAATATTTTGAGGGTGTTATCCCCAAAGGAAATTATGGGGCTGGAACAGTCGAGATCTGGGATAAAGGAACCTTTACGACCCCCTTTTCAACCGATCGCAAAGAGATCGAAAAATACCTTTCAGAAGGTATGGAAAAAGGCCATCTTGCAGTGATACTGCATGGCGAAAGGCTAAATGGTGAATTTGTTTTTCAAAAATTGAAAGAGAGCGAGAAAGATAATGCCTGGATTGTGATCAAAAAAGGAGATACTTACTCACAGGTATCAAACTCTAAGGCTCCTAAAAAAAAAGCCAAAATGCCTGAGTTTTTTTCTCCAATGCTCTCCACTCTTATCGACAAGCCCTTTAATAGCGAAGAGTGGTTATTTGAAGTGAAGTGGGATGGCTACCGCGCCTTGGCTTTTGTTAACGATGGAAAAGTGAAATTATTATCTCGCAATGACAAACTGCAAAATAACAAATTTTCCGCCATTGTTCAACAACTTGAAAAAATAGAGTCACAAGTCATTTTGGATGGAGAACTAGTCGTCGTTGATTCTAAGGGTATCTCACACTTCCAGCTGATGCAAAATTATCAAAAAGAGAAAAAGGGAGATTTACTCTATTACGTATTTGACCTTGTCTACAAAGATGGTGAAGACTTAAGAGAGCTTCCTCTTATTGAACGAAAAGAAGCATTAAAAAAATTTTTAAGTGATTTGAGATCTTCATCCATACGCTACAGCGATCATATCGTAAAAGAGGGTGTGGGATTCTTTAAAAAGGCTCAACAGCTGCACTTGGAAGGGATTATTGGAAAAAAAATGAGCAGCACCTATCAGTCGCGACGCAGCTCTGACTGGGTAAAAATTAAAACTTTAATGCGACAAGAAGTGGTTATCGGAGGGTTTACTGCTCCACGTGGATCACGTAAAAAATTTGGCGCTCTTCTTGTGGGTGTTTACAATGATAAAAAAGAGCTGCTGTATGCAGGCCACGTTGGTGGAGGGTTTGATGAGGCTCTTCTCGAAGATATGTTTCACAAACTTAAACCTTTAATTCAAAAACAGTCTCCTTTCAAAGAAAATATTAAGCCTAATGCACCTGTGACTTGGGTAAAGCCTAAGCTAGTGTGTGAGGTCTCTTTTTCCGAATGGACCCAGGATAACAGTATGCGTCAACCCATTTTTCAGGGCTTAAGAGAGGATAAGGAGCCCACTTCTGTTGCTAAAGAAATTCCTCATCAAGCAAAAACTGCACAAAAAGCCTCCTCACCCACTTTCAGCAATCTTAATAAGTACTATTGGCCAAAAGAGAAAATCACTAAGGGTGAGCTTTTAAGTTACTATGAATCCATTGCTCCTTATATTCTACCCCATCTGAAAGATCGTCTGATTGTCTTGTATCGATTTCCTGAGGGCATTGAGACAAAAGGTTTTTATCAAAAAGATCTGGGCTTTACCCCACCAAAAGGCATTAAGACTTTTCCTTTAACTCAAGAAGGTAAAGTCAATCATTATCTGCTTATAGATAATCTAGAAAGCTTACTCTTTGCCGTTAATCTGGGTAGCATTGATCTGCACCCTTTTATGTCGCGCACGAAAACTTTAGAATATCCAGATTATTGCGTGATTGATCTTGATCCTCATGATATTGCGTTCGACCATGTCGTTGAAGCTGCTTTAGTACTGCATGATCTACTTAATAAAATCAAAGTAAAGCACTACTGTAAAACTTCGGGCGGAAAGGGATTGCATATATTAATCCCTTTTCACGCTAAGTATACATATGATCAATCGCGGCAGTTTGCGGAAGTTCTTGCTACAATTGTGCATCAAGAGCTGCCTAAAACAACCTCTTTAGAAAGAGCCCCCGAAAAACGTCCAAAGAAAATCTATTTAGACTATATGCAAAACCGCTATGGTCAGACAATCACCGCACCCTACTGCGTGCGACCTCGCCCTGGAGCAGTAGTGTCCATGCCTCTAAGCTGGGATGAGGTAAACAAAGATTTAGATTTAAAGAATTATACGATCAAGAATGCCTTAGCGCGTCTAAAGAAAACAGGCGATATCTTAAAACCTGTACTGAAAGAAAGCATAAATCTTGAAGCAACAGTAAACAAACTAAAAGCTATCTTAAAAAATTAAACGCAAAGGCGCAAAAGCGCAAAGAAAAAAATTTCCCTTTGCGTCTTTGCGCCTTTGCGTTTAAATTTATGCTCCGGCTTCGGCGCGGCGCTTCTGGATATAAGCGACTACATCGCCTACTGTGCGCAGCTTAGCTGCTTCATCTTCGGCGATTTCGCAGTTAAAGCGCGATTCAAAGGTCATCATTAATTCTGTTAGGTCGAGGGAATCAGCATTTAAATCCTCAACAAATGATTTGGAGAGAGTAACCTCTTCCTTATCAACACCTAACTGTTCGACAACAATGTCGATTACATCTTGTTCTAAAGACATATTTAAACACCTCGTGGGGTTACTAACAAATTGTCATGCCTCCGTCTACAACAAAGACCTGTCCTGTAATATATTTGGCCATAGGGCTAGCTAAAAACAGCGCCATCTGAGCAACATCGGAGGCATCCCCCATTCGACCAAGAGGAATTTTAGCAAGGATGGATTCTTTTTGTAAATCACTGAGTTCATTTGTCATCGGAGTGGATATAAATCCAGGGGCGATGCAGTTGACAAGAATATTGCGCGAAGCGACTTCCTTGGCGAGTGCTTTGGTGAATCCAATGATTGCAGCTTTGGAGGCGGCATAGTTTGCCTGGCCAGCGTTGCCGGAAATTCCGACGACGGAGCTCATATTAATAATGACGCCTTTGCGCGCTTTGAGCATGGAGCGAATGAGAGTGTTGGTCAGGTTGAAGCAGGACTTGACATTCACATCCATGATGGTGTCCCACTCCTCTTCAGTCATCTTCATGAGAAGTTGGTCGCGCGTGATGCCGGCGTTGTTAACTAAAATATCTACTTTACTAAATTTTTCGATGACAGATTTGACAGCTTCATCGACTTGCGGCTTTTGTGTGACGTCTACAGGAAAGAAGTAAACTTCGCCCGACATTTTTTCTTGAGACAATTCCTGGAGAGCCCGCTCCCCTTTTTCTTTGTTACTGCCGAAAATGGCGACGCGTGCCCCCTGCTGGGCATAAGTCAAAGCGATGGCTTTTCCTATTCCGCTAGTACCGCCAGTTACGATGGCTGTCTGGTCTTTTAGTAGTGTTTCACATTCCATATTTAGCAAGCTCCTCAAGAATGTTTAGATCGGTAGTTTTCTCGATTGAATAGGTGGGTGATACGGTGCCAATGCGTTTATTGAATCCCGCTAAAACCTTTCCACAACCTATTTCGAGATAGAGATCGACACCTGTCTGGTCAAGGGTGCGTATAGACTGTTCCCAGCGTACCGGCGAAATGACATGTTTGGCAAGTTGACGCTTAATTTCGTCCAGATCTGTGGTCAATTTAGCGCTGCTATTCTGAACAAGAGGGATTTTACTTTGGCTGAATGGAGTTGCGTAAATCGCTTCTTGTAAACTATCGGCAGCTGTCTGCATCAGTCCGCTATGGAACGCTCCATGAACTTTTAGGGGCAGAATACGCTTTGCGCCTTTATCAAGGAGTGCTTTGGATCCGATTTCGATGCCTTGGAGTGTGCCTGCCAGGACGACTTGTTCTGGGCAGTTGAAGTTAGCTGCCCAAAGCATATTGGGAAGACGTAAATCGCGCACATGCTGCTCTACCTCTTCGGCAGAAAGGCCCAATACGACAGCCATTGTTCCAGGATTAGTCATACAGGCTTCGTTCATGGCTTCGCCACGCTGCTGGACTAGAGCAAGGCCTGCTTCAAAAGAGAGGTAGCCTGCTGCGGTTAAAGCGGAGTATTCACCCAAACTAAATCCTGCAGTGTAGGTAGGACGCAGCTGTGGAGCTAATTGTGTTAAGACTCGCAAGATAGCCATGCTCATCACATAGATAGCGACTTGACTATTAGCTGTTTCCGTTAAAAGCTCTTCAGGTCCTTCAAAAATAATTTTTTGCAGATTGCGGCCAAGCCGGTCATTTGCCTCTTCAAAGGTTTGCCGAGCTAGGGAAAACTCTTTGGAAAAATCTTTTCCCATTCCCACATACTGGGCACCCTGTCCAGGAAATAAAAAGGCGATCCGTTTACTCATTATGATGTCTTATCCTGCGTTAAGAGGGCTGCGGCCCATGTTAATCCACCTCCAAAGGCATCTAGGAGAATGTTTTCGCCAGCAGCAAGCGGATGATGCGTCATTAATTCGGACAGGGCAATGCCGATGCCAGCTGCGGAAGTGTTGCCATACTTCTCTACAACGGAAAAAATCTTCTGTTGAGGCAGCTTCAAGCCTTTTGCTATAGCGCTCATCATGCGGTGATTAGCCTGATGAGGAACGACCCAACGTAGATCTTCTGCAGAGATACTTGCTCGTTCTAGACAGGTCTCAGCCACAGAGATCGCTTGACGTACAGCATGCTTAAATAACTCTGTGCCGCTCATTTTGAAGTAGTGGAGACCTTGTGCGACTGTGTCAGTGGTAGTAGGATGGCGGGCACCACCTCCCGGAATGATGACTAAGTCGGAGAGGCTACCGTCAGTCCCCATAGAAATCGGACCGACCAGTAAACCTTTTCCTTCGGAGGATACAACGGCTGCCGCAGCGCCATCACCAAATAGAACACACGTTGAACGATCGGTAAAGTCGACAATAGAGGACATTTTTTCGGCAGCAATCACTAAAATATTTTTTGCCATTTCAGCCTCTATATAGGCCTTAGCTGTCGATAGAGCATAGACAAAACCTGAGCAAGCTGCTTGGATATCCATTGCTGCGGCCTTCTCTGCACCGATTGAGTGCTGGATAAGGGCTGCAGTGCTTGGCGAAGGATAGTCTCCACTCATGGTAGCCACCAGAATAAGGTCGATCTCTTTTGGAGTAAGGTGCGCATTTTTGAGAGCTGCCTGTGCTGCAATGGAGCCCATCGTAGAGGGAAATTCGTCTTTTTCGGCAATGCGGCGGCTGCAAATTCCAGTGCGGGAAACGATCCAATCATGAGTCGTATCGACCATTTTTTCCAGATCGGAATTTGTTAACTCTTTTTTTGGAAGATAACTGCCTGTTCCAATAATACGCGCGCGTCGCCGTGACGCCATATCTTTTATGCTCCATTAAAAATAACTTAAATGATAGCAAATCAAAGCTTAAGAGGAAAGGCAAGTTTTGGTTTACTAAGTAAGGGGTCAGACTTCGCTTAAATAATATGGGTCAAACCGTGAAATGTGAAACCTGACCCCTTTCTCTGTCTAAATCAATGAAATATTACTTGCACGTAATATTACTTTGACGTAATATGTCTTTTGTGTAATTATATATTTATAAGGACTTGTGATGTGGGAAGTTGAATATACAGATGAGTTTGGGGATTGGTGGAACACTCTAACCGAAGAAGAATGGATTGATATCGACGCCTGTGTTGGGTTACTAGAAGAATATGGCCCTAACCTTAAATATCCATTTTCATCAGGTATTAATGGCTCAAAACATAGTCACTTGCGTGAACTGAGAATACAACATGCAGGGCAACCATATCGTGTACTTTATGCTTTCGACCCAAGACGTGTTGCAATATTATTAATTGGCGGTAAAAAAACAGGTAAGGATCGTTGGTATGAAAAATTTGTTCCTATTGCCGATAAACTTTACGATCAGCACCTTAACGCTCTTAAAAAGGAGGGATTAACAAATGACTAAGCCATTTAACACCTTACGAAAAAAAATGTCGTTGCCAGCACGAAAAGTAGCAGCAGCGAAAACAAAAAAGATGTTAAAAGAAATGCCTCTACAGGAGTTGAGACAAGCACATCAAATGAGTCAGGAGCGCTTGGCAGAGCTTTTGTTAACCAAACAAGCCAACGTCTCTCGCATAGAACGTCGTACAGATATGTATATTTCAACGCTTCGCAGCTACATTGAAGCAATGGGAGGGAAGCTGGATATCATAGCAAAATTCCCCGATGGTGAAGTCTATATCAATCAATTTGAAGATATTCACCGTGACTTATCCCCTGCCTAAAGGCGAAGGCTTCCAGAGATTCTACGCTTAATAGGAAAGGCAAGATTTGGTATACTCGGATTTAAAACTATGTCGTACCCTAAACATTTGCGAAAATTAATTGCTGTTTTTAAGCGTCTGCCTGGCGTAGGCACTCGGACAGCAGAGAGGCACGCCTTTCAGCTGCTGCACTGGTCTCCGCAGCAGCGAAATGAGCTAGCTCAGGCTATTTCGGCTATCGAAGAGAATATTCTTCATTGCCGTGAGTGCGGCTGCCTCTCTGAAAAAGAGGGATGTCACTTCTGCTCAGACCAAAGGCAATCCGCTGAGTGTATCTGTGTGGTGGCTTCGCCTCGCGATGCCTGTACGATTGAGGAGACTGGCACTTATCGGGGAATGTACCATGTATTAGAGGGTCTACTCTCTCCTGTAGAGGGAATCGATGTGTCACAGCTACGTATTGATCCGCTGCTAGACCGCATAAAAAAATGGGGAGTTAAAGAAGTAATTTTAGCCCTCGACGCTACCCTTGAGGGGGATGCGACTGCCCTTTTCCTCAAGGAACAACTTTCTCTATTTTCAGTAAAAATCTCTAGAATTGCCTTCGGACTTCCCATGGGAAGCGCTTTTGACTTTATCGACGGCAATACTCTTGCGCGCGCCTTCCAAGGCCGAAATCTTCTCACTTAATTGGGTTGAAATATTTGTCGATCTTAACCTATGATAGACGACTCTCGCCTTGGAGGATACTATGCGATTTGGTGTTCTTAGTAATGTACTGCTTTGTTTGGTCTTCTTATTAGCATGTTCTAGTTTAAAAGCCTCTTACGATAATCAAATTGTGGACAAACTCGATATTATTCTCTCAGGACCTTCAGGAAAAGAGACGATGGAGTCCAGAAATAGTGCGGAAAAACTTAAAACTAGAGTCGGCGGCTGCTTTTCGCAAGTTAATTTTGACTGCGATCTAAAACTGCTTTCGATGGAATATGACCGCATCGAACCCAGTATTGTTTCTGAAGAGGGCCATCTATTTATTACCATAAAAGTATGGGAAAAACCAACTATCCGCAGTATTCGGTGGGAAGGAAATTGTAAAGTAAGAACCTGCGATCTGAAAAGTGAGCTTGGAGTCAGTGTCTGCTCCCCTTTTGATCGGCAAGCGTTTAACCGCGCTTTCCATAAACTGCAAAGCTACTATATCAAAAGTGGCTTCTTTGAATCTGAGCTAAGTTATGATGTAGGGTACGACGAATGTACAAACCAGGTCGACATTACTATTGAAATCTGTGAAGGGCGTTCTGGAAAAGTTAAAGATATCCAATTCTACAACTTTACTAAATGTGAGCGCGAAGAGCTGCTCGAAAGAATGGTCACCAAACGCTACAAACTTTTGACCAGCTGGATGAGCGGCGAAGGCATCTACCACGACGAAGGCGTTCAACACGACCGTATGAACATCTTAACCTACCTCCAAAATAAGGGGTATGCTGATGCCGATGTGCAAATTGAGATCTGTGAAGCAAATCAGAGCAATCGCATTATCATAAAAATCATCGCCTACAAAGGTGAGCGTTACCGTGTGGGAAATGTCACTTTCAAAGGAAATACAATTTTCGATGACGGGGTCATAAGTTCTATCATCGGTATATGCGGCGGTGAGCCTTTTTCTCCCGAGGAACTGCACTGCTCTGTACAAAGGCTGACCGAGCTTTATGGCCGTCGCGGCTACATCGATACGTTTGTGAACTTCGAAACGAAGCTGCGCTGCGATCAAGACGTTTACGACATCAGCTTCAACATTGAAGAGGGTTGTCAATACCGTGTGGGCCTGATCAAAGTCATTGGAAACTGTGTCACTCAAACCGCTGTGATTTTGAACGAAACCTTGCTAATCCCCGGTCAGCTATTCGACAGCCATGCCCTTTGCAAAACGGAAGAGCGTCTACGCAATATCGGCTTTTTCAAACGTGTTAACGTCTATGCAGTAAGGCCTGAAGGCGCTACTGTTTTTCCAGGAAACTACCGCAACGTGCACATAGAAGTGGAAGAGGATGTGACAGGTAACATCGGCGCATTTGGCGGTTATAGCACTATGGAGAGCGTATTCATCGGCCTTAACGTTACGGAACGCAATTTTAATTATAAAGGTTTATGCGACGTCCTCCAGTGTGGCCCGCGTGTTTTGCGTGGAGGGGGTGAATATGCTCACCTCACGATGTCAGTGGGCGCTAAAAGCCGTCGTGGAGTGCTGTCGTGGACCAAGCCCTTCTTTCATGATACTTTGTGGAGCGTAGGATTTGATCTGGAAGCATTGAATAACCGCTATATTTCGGATGACTATAACATCAACTCCATAGGATTGACCCTGCACGCCATGTACGATGTGAATGCCTTTGTGAAGACAGGTGTCCATTACCGTATCGGCTACACCCATATTCCTATTATTGACAAGGATGACGCCTCCCGCGCTTTACGGTCTGAGGCGAAGAAGAGCGGTCTCGTCTCTGCTGTGGGTGCCACTTGGATCTATGATACTACAAATCATCCCCAGTTTCCCACAAAAGGATTCAGATCACGCCTCGAAGGTGAATGTGCCGGTCTTGGCGGAAAACAGAGCTACCTGACAGGCTCTTATCTAAATAGTTGGTATGTTCCCATTGCTCCCATTGATCCTAAAGGCTACTTTCTCTTGCGGGCAAACTTTAAATATGTCTTACCCTATGGCCATACAACTGCTGACGATGTGCCCTTGGAAGCTCGGTTATTTTTGGGTGGAGATGAAACAGTGCGCGGCTATCGCCCCTATGTTTTAGGGCCTCAATTTTCTGAATTCTGTGTGGAAGTAGAAGGAGATGGAAAAGACCAAGGAAATATAAAGCATCATCATCACAAGATTCATACAAAAGTACCTAGAAAAAATCATAGATACAATAATGACGGAAAGATTAGCTACCACATGGACCCTAGCGTGGATGATGACCCTACCGGTGGACTTTCTATCGAATACTACTCACTCGAATTTGACCATGTCTTTTCGCCTCGTATAACAGCATTTATGTTTGCAGATGCAGGCCAGATTTCTTCACGTCGCTGGGCTTTTGGCCATATGTATACCTCTATTGGATATGGAGTCCGTCTAAATGTTATTCCCAGTATGCCACCCATTACTCTGGGGATAGGTTATCCATTTAATGCAAAAGATCATAGCGATGTAAAGCGCTTCTTCTTTAATATAGGTGGTAAGTTTTAAACTTTATTGGAGACAATCATGAAAAATCTGAAAAAATTTCTTATACTATTTGTAGTCCTTGCACTACCTCTCTGTGCAGATGCACCTGCAAATCCTGCTGCAGCAAAGTCTACAACCGTTGGAATCAAAGCCCCTTCCATTGGGTATGCTAACTTCAAAAATTGCGTGGACAAGTCTAAACTTGGCAAGCGCGAACAGGCTGGTTTTGATAACCTGAAAAAGCAGATGGATGTCGTCCTCGAAAAGAGAGGGAAAGAACTCAATGAACTCCATTCCAAAATTAACGATCCCGATTACATGGATACCCTTTCAGCTGAAGCAGAGGCCGAATTAAAGCATAAATTCCGCACTGGCACCCAAGAGCTCACAGCACAAGAGAGCCAATATTACCAAGCCCTCAGCCAAGCCAATGTCAAAATCATCCAAATGATTAATGAAGTTGTCGAAAAGGCCGCCTCTCAAGTCGCGAAACAAAATGGCTTATCCATCATCCTTAATTCTGAAGCTTGCTATTTCTGTGCTCCAGAAGGCGATATCACTAATCTGGTCATTGCTGAGATGGATAAAATTTTTGACACGAAATTGAAGAAAGAGAGCGAAGAGAAGGGTGAATAATGGCGCATGCAAAAGCTAAACAGGCCTATACTTTAAAGGAGCTCGCTGAGATATCGGGGAGCTCTTTAGAAGGCAACCCTGAGCACCTTATTTCAGGCATAGCTGGGATTTTAGAAGCTGGACAAGAACATGCCGTCTTTGTTGGAAATCCGCGCTATGCTCCCCAACTCCAAAAGACGCAGGCTGGTGTAGTGTGCGTGAGCCCTACTGAGTCCTGCCCTCCCCACTTAAATAAACTTGTCCATAAAGATCCTTCAAGTGCATTTCAGAAAATTGCTGAGCTTTTAGCACACTCTAGACCCGCATTAACAGGATTTAAAGAGATCCATCCCACAGCAGTTATCCATCCCGATGCCAAAATTGGCGAAGGAGTGACTATTGGACCTTATGCTGTGATCGACGAAGGTGCCCAAATTGGTAAAGGCAGCAGAATTGGATCGCATGTGTATATTGGCCCACAAGCTACTTTGGGAACCGATTGCCTTATTCATCCCCATGTCACTATTCGAGAAGGTTGTGTCATCGGAAATCGTGTTATTCTACAGCCCGGCGTTGTCATCGGCGGATGCGGATTTGGATATGCCACATCTGCTATGGGAGAACATACAAAGTTTGAACATCTCGGAAATGTGATTCTGGAAGATGATGTCGAAATCGGATCAAATACTACGATAGACCGCGCACGTTTTCAGTCTACAAAGGTGTCCAAAGGCACTAAGATAGATAATCTTGTCATGTTAGGACATAATGTCACTGTCGGAAAGAATTCGATGATCGTTGCACAGACAGGCATTGCAGGATCAACTACGTTGGGAGATTATTGCATTATTGCTGGACAAGTCGCCATTGCAGGACATTTAAATATTGAGTCCAAAACACGCATTGCCGGTAAATCCGGAGTCACTAAGTCCCTGCCCACCGGAGACTATAGCGGAATCCCCGTACAGCCTATTCAGGAATATAATAAGAATGCCGTGCTGCTAAGGAAAATGCCCGAATTCGTCGAAGAACTTAAGAAACTGAGGCAAGAGCTCGAAGAGCTAAAACGCTCTAGACAAGAATAAAAGGTTCTTAGAAGCCCGAAGGGCGCTGTCTTTGTATAGCCTAGGCCTACGTGTCTCGGTCGCAAGCTCCCTCGCACTCGGCCTAGGCTATACAAAGACAGCGTCCTTCGGGCTTTAGCAAAATTCTTACTAAAACTTACCGACAAAAAAAAGAGCGGCACATTTCTGTGCCGCTCTTATGATCACTAAATACCTAACAATCTAGTATTAATTTGTGATTGGAGAGGAAGGTCCACTCTTACCGTTACCGTTGTTGTTGTCAGGATTATACTGATGATGAACAACCTGAGGTTGAATTGTGTTTCCTGGGTAACTTCCAGATGGAAGACCATCAAAAATTGATGTAGTTGGAAGACCATCAAAAAATGATGTACTAGAATTTTGAGATTGCTGCTGTTGCCGCATTTGTTGTAATTGCTGTTGCAATTCCTGATTCTGCCTTTGCATTTCCTGGAATTGAGCATTCATTTGACTAGATTGCGGTGCTAAAGGCCAAGCAAAGCATTGGTTATTAGCTATAATAGAGTCATATGCATCCTGAATATTTCGAATTGCTTCTTTTTCATATTCTTCGTTTGCATTGCCAAATCCCAATTTAAACATTGCAATACCGCCACTTACTACGAGTATGCCAACGCCTGTAATTAAGAGGGCATCAGCTGCAAAAGCAATACCTACAAGCCCTATCGCAGCACCTGCAGTAAATGATACTGAAATAATCGTGTTATAGAGAGCATTCTTTCTAACACTAGCGAAATAATCTTGAGCATTATCTAAAATTTTATTGATTGTTTGTACATGAGGATGAGTTGCGGCACCTAGTGCATTAAAAGCTTGACATTGTCCTTCGAATCTAGTCTTGAACTGCGTTATCTTATTGTATGCCTTACTGTGCTCATATGTTTGTCTACTAAATACACCAGAAAAGTACATGCTAATACCAAAGGCTGCAATAAGACCGATAGCCAGCCAAACTTTTCCCTGTCCTTCGCTATTACGGCCGCCTTGCATATGGATGCATGAAAAACCTACCTTTACCTTAGAAACATACCGGCTTCCAGCTCCGATAAAACTATTTTGACCTTCATACCATCTTAAGCTTTCATAATCACTATCTTTTTTTGGATTTTCTCTTTCAGTTTTAGTACTGATAAATTGAGCAATATTTGAAATATCTTGATTGAAGCCACTACCTTGATCTGCATAGATAAATGGCCTGCTTGTTACTGGTGTACCCATCTTAAAACCTCTTTGGTTACGTTGTTAATATAATGCATATAACTCTAAAATATTTGTATTTAGAATATATAATGCTTATATTAAGATTTGATAAAGATTATAATATCAGACTAATGGGATTTTCGATAAGCTTTTTTAATGTATTTAAAAATTCGGCTGCAGCTACGCCATCGATGACTCGATGATCGACCGAGAGGGTTAGGTTGAGGGTCTTGCCTGGAACAATCGTATTATCTTTGACGATGGGTGTGTCTAGGATTCCGCTCACTGCGAGGATAGCTGCTTGGGGTGGGTTAATGATCGCCTGAAATTCTGTGATGCCAAACATTCCTAAGTTGGAAATCGTAAATGAACCTCCTTTATACTCATGTGGCTGTAGCTTGCCTTCACGAGCCTTTTTAGCGAGAGATTTCATTTCGGAAGAAAGCTCACCGAGATTTTTATAATCTGCATGATGAATAACAGGTGTAATAAGCCCTTCAGGTAAACTAACGGCTATAGAAATATCAATTGTTTTAAAACGTATAATACTATTATTCACGCTGTTAAATCCGCTATTAATGACAGGATGTTTGCGTAGTGCTAAAGCACACGCTCTGATGACGCAATCATTAAAGCTGACTTTGGTTTCGAGTTGTATAAGCTGTTCGCGTAACTGTACAAGAGGCTGAGCATTGACTGTGAGGGTAGCATAAAAGTGCGGGATAAAGGTCTTGGATTCCTGTAAGCGCTGCCCAATGACTTTTCGCATGGGTGTGAGAGCCTCTTCTTCATAAGTCCCAGGAGGTAGCTCAGGTGCTTGACGCAGCTGTTGATGAAATGCGCTTTGGGGCTGTGCTAGGGTAAGATCGCGGCTCATGATTCTTCCGCCCGGACCTGAGCCTTTTACTGTGGCTATATCGAGACCTTTTTCTTGTGCGAGTTTTTTAGCTAAAGGTGAGGCTTTGACCTTTTTCTGCATGGTTTCGGTAGGAAATTCAAAGGTATAGTTTTCTAGAGGAGGTTCCGGCACAAAAGCAGGCTGTCTCATACCTGTAGCTGCTTGTGCAGTAGCGGGAGAGGTTTTAGGAGCTTCATTAGAGGCTTCTTCCTTTCCTTCTGTTTCTGCTGGTTTGGCTGCTTCAGCAGGTTGAGTGCCTTCGGGAACATACCCTTCGATGCTCTCTTTCTCATCTTCGGTAGCGATGGCAATGGCTTGGTTGACATACGCATCTTCATTTTCTTTGATAAGTATTTTTTTTAACCATCCCTCGTCCAACGCTTGATGCTCTACGGTAGCTTTGTCGGTGGATACTTCAAAGAGGACATCTCCTGCTTCGATGTGGTCTCCAACCTTTTTATGCCAATGGACAATAGTCCCCTGTTCCATGGTGGGTGAGAGCTTGGGCATGGTGAGTGTATAGGGCATGGTTTAACCTTTTCAAATGGCTGCGATTTGGCGCGCAGTGGTAACAATACGTTCTACTGTGGGTAAAGTTTCTTTTTCAAGGGTTTTGGAATAGGGCATGGGAGTTTCTCTCTGGCATACGCGTAGAACGGGTGAATCGAGATAATCAAAGCATTGTTCTTGGATTTGGAAGCCGATTTCGGAGCAGATTCCGGTGAAGTAATGCCCTTCTTCAACGAGGAGACATTTTCCCGTCTTTTTTACGGATGCAGCGATCAGAGGTATATCTAGAGGCTTTATAGTGCGCAAATCGATTAGTTCGCAACTCAGTCCCAGTTTTTTAAGCTCTTTGCAGGCTTCTTGAGCTATGTGGATCATGCGGCTGTAAGAAACTAAGGTAATGTCTTTGCCTTCTTGAACGATTTTGCCTTTTCCGATGGGAAGTACATACTCTTCTGTCGGAATCTCCATCTTGTCGCCATAGATGAGTTCGGACTCAAGAAAGAGGACAGGGTTATTGTTGCGTATAGAAGCTTTTAGAAGCCCTTTGGCATCGTAGGCATTGCTTGGAGAGATCACAATAAGGCCCGGCAGTACTCCATAGATCGATTCGACGCAGTGAGAATGTTGACTTGAGACTTGAGCTGCAGCCCCATTGGGACCACGGAAAACAATGGGTACTTTGAAGCGGTTTCCAGACATGTAGTACATTTTGGCAGCGTTGGAGATGATCTGGTCAGCAGCGACAAAAGAAAAATTGAAGCTCATGAATTCGATGATGGGCCGAAGACCAGTCATGGCAGCGCCGATGCCGAGTCCGGTGAAACCTAGTTCTGAGATAGGTGCATCCACAATTCTTTCGGGTCCCCATTTGTCGAGTAATCCTTTGGTCACCTTGTAGGCACCATTGTACTCTCCGACCTCTTCTCCCAATACAAAGACGGTAGGATCGCGTTCCATCTCTTCGTCGATGGCTTGCCTGAGTGCTTCACGGAACTCGATTAATTGTTTTCCCATCGTACTAGATCCTTAACAGTTAGGGCGCAAATACATCTTCTTCAAGTGTTGCTGCAGAGGGCCAGGGACTCTCTTCGGCATAGTGCATCGCCGCAACAACGTGTTCTTTAATTTCTTTGTCTTTCTGCTTATAGACTTCTGGAGTCAGTATACCGGCATCTAAAAGGTCTTTTTGGAAAATCTGAATGGGATCTTTTTCCATGGAGGCTTTGAGTTCTTCTTTGGATCTATAGAGCCCTGGATCTGAAATCGAATGGCCTTTAAAACGTTCAGTAATGACTTCGACAAGAACGGGCCGGCTTGTGGAGATAACCTCTTCACATACATGCTTAAATCCGGCGTAGCAATTGAAAAAGCTCATTCCGTCCCAAGTGTATCCCTTCATGGCATATCCTGGAGCTTTATCTTCGGCTAAGTGGTCGACAGCATTGGCCCGTTGAAAGTGTGTACCCATGCCCCATTGATTATTTTCGATCACATAGATGCAAGGTAGATCCCAAAGCGAAGCCATATTAAGCGATTCATGAAAAGAGCCTTGATGCACAGCTCCATCTCCAATAAAGCAGATGGCTACTTCACCGGGAACTTTTTTGTATTTGATGGTAAAGGCTGCGCCTGTGGCGATCGGCATTTGACCGGTGACGATTCCAAACCCACCGAGCAACCGTTCGGTATAAAGATGCATGGAGCCGCCGCGCCCTTTGGCATTTCCGGTTGCGCGTCCATAGAGTTCGGCCATGAGTTCGTTAGGTGTGGCACCGAGTAGCAGTGCAAGTGCATGGCATCGGTAGGAGGTAATCCACCAGTGGTTGATTCCCATGGCGGTGACAGCAGCTGTTTGGATTGCTTCTTGTCCGGTGTAGGCGTGAAAAAATCCACCGATCTTTCCCTGTTGGTAAGCAGCTTCAGCGCGCGTCTCGAAATGGCGTATGAGCAGCATATTCCAGAGAGCATCTAATAATGGTTCGGCTCCCAATTCCTGCATGATTTTTTTTTGATCATACGGAAAGAAGTTGTACTTAACTGGATTATTTCTTTCTGCGCGCATAGAACCATTAACTTTTTGTTAATTTACTTCATTGTACTCCACAGACTAAATAATTTAAACGCAAAGGCGCAAAGATACAAAGAATTTTCTTTGCGCCTTTGCGTTGAATTTTTCTAGCTAGGTAAGCTCATGAGTTCTGATTCTTTGACCTCTTTGTCAACGATGGCGGTGACGCAGGCATCGGACCAGACGTTAATCGACGTCTCCAACATATCGATAAAGGCATAAAAAGGAAGGATGACTCCCATTATTGATAGAGGGACATCCATGGCAGCTAAGAAAGCGCTTGAAAGGAAGTAACATCCCATAGGGACACCGGCATTTCCCACAGCGGCTAGAGTAGCAATAAATACCCAAGCGATGAGCTCAAAAGGCGAATAAGTAGCTCCATAACTCATTGAAACAAAGAGAACTGTCGTTAAGATAAAGGCTGCGCAACCATTCATATTAATCGATGTGCAGAGCGGAAGGGTAAAATTAGCCACTTTGCGCTGTATTTTGGCGCGTTCTGTGGCGCATTGGAGTGCTGTAGGCAGAGTGGCGCCAGAAGATTTACTAAAAAATGCCACTGAAAGGGCTGGAAACATCTGTCTAGCCAGTCTTAAAGGATTGATGCCTTTAAATTTAAGCAGCGTGGGTAGCACAACAATGGCTTGGAGTAAATTAGCTAAAATGACGCACACAAGGTAGTAGAAAAGACTTGAGGCCTGTAAACCATTCTGAAGGTCATGCATAAAAAGTACCACAAATGCCCAAATGGCCAACGGCATGCCCATCACGATCCACTTGGTGATCTTCATAATGGCCATGAAGAGGCTTTGAAATAGTTTGTGGATGATTTGGCGATTTTCTTGGGGCAAGCCAAGTATCGCCAAGCTGAGCATAATGGCGAGGAGAAGTATGCTAATGACCTGATTTTCAACAAAAGGTTTGATAAAATTAGAAGGTATTACCTGCACTAAATAATTGAGATACCCTTTTCCTTGCGTGACTACTGCAGGTAGCTCCTCCGTTCCTTGAGGAATAGACTGAACCGGATCGATACCGATAAAAAGTCCTAGGGCTACAGATGCAGCAAGTATAGTTGTCAGTAATGTATATTTGACTGTCCGCCCTCCTAAGTTTTTGACTTCAGAAAGACTATCCATCCCAGAAGCAGTAGCTACAATAGAAAGGAATATTATGGGTAAGCTGACCAGACGCAATAGATTCATAAATACATCGGATAAGGTCTGAGCTACCAGGGCTGTCGTAGGATGTGGCCACCAACCTGCTAGTATTCCGCATAATAACGCAACTGCAAGTAATAGATTTGGCCGATACCAATTAAATTTGTTTAAATGATTAGCGCACATTTTAAAATCCTTTTACTAATTTTTTGAAGAAAAAAAGAAAGAAAGAACTAACGACAACAACAACAGGAACCGTGTTGTTGTGAATGAGCGCTAAGAAATGGGAGATGAAATAGAGTTTTCATTTCACTATAAGGGTTAAATCTACAAAAAGTATAACATATTTATTCAAAATCTGTCAAGCACTTCTAAAGAAAAGGGGCGACCAACAATGAGGCCGCCCCGTACACAGCAAGTACTATCTAAGGCTTAGATTAGTAATCTAAGCAGATAGAAGCAGTTAAACCATAGAGGGAAAGATTTCCATTCTCTACTGGTACGACTAGATCAGGAATTGTTGTTCCTGCGAATGAGCCAGCTCCTGCAGCTGTAAATACAGCGCGGTGGAATTGGTTCTGATCTGTATAGAAATGATGCTCCCAGCCTAACTTGAATGTTAGACGATAGCAGCAATCACAAACCCAACGGCTATAAGCAAATCCAGCTCCTAAAGTGGAGTTGAAGTTGATGTGTCTTGGATTTGTACGATCTCTATGTACTGAGTTTTCTTCGAAGTCCAATGATACAAAAGTATCGGAATGGGTAACGATCTTACCACGTACTTCAATTTCTGGCTCAGCATACAATAGAGCTGCTGCAGCTTTTCCGTAGAAGCTCAAGCCACCGCAAATGGTATAGTTGAAATCTACACCGACTTGTGGTCCAACTCCGAGATAATCTCTGTGAGCAAAGACTTCATCCGTACTTGTAAATGGAGCAAAACCACCTGTAACAGGGAAACCTGTGAATGTAGTTTCATTACGGACTGTCAAACGCTGACGGATAGATGCAATCTTTAGGTCAAAGTGTGGTCTGACTCTAAACTGATCGCAGCAAGCGCAGAATGTATAGCCGAAGCCAAGTTCAACTGCGTTATAGTTCAAGCCCCAGTCACCTTCAATGTGAAAATCAGTGAAAGGTCCTGCTGGTCCTGTGTTAAATGGAGGAGTGGCTCCACTGATCCAAGCAGGCAGAATAAATGCGATTGGGCTTTCAAATGGCTCATCATCGTCTAGGGAAGCATGAGCTTTTGAATGTAACCATGTCCAAGTTAGGTTAAAATCCCAGCAGTAGCATGGGCTCTTATAACCAAGAGTAGCACGTGCACCTGGTCTCCAATCGAAATCTAAGTATTTCGTGAAGATGTCGTTGCATGTTGAAGGTGTAACAGTGATAGTACCATCACCAGGAATGGGCACAACGATTGTTGGGTTAGTGCAGGTATGGACTTTTTGACCAATGGGCAATTCATCCACATTTGTTCTCCAATAGAGAACTTCTGCTTCAAAGCACCAGTCGCCACAAAAGCAATCATTGTTGCAGGGGTTGCAAGGATTGCAAGAATTATCGCAGCTGTCACCACCATAAAAACCTGCAGACAGAGAAGCTGTTGCTGTCAACAGTGTTGTAATACTCGCTAAAACGAGTTTTTGAGCAATTTTCCACATACTCCCTCGAGTGTTTGGTATGTTGATATAGTCATAGCTTTCACTATGAATCGATGTTGTTAACATGCTCACGATATCGTGTGGCACTGGTTACTCTAGTACAACAAATGAGTCGCAATAGGTTCCCTTCAACACCATTTAACGCTAACAACTATTTCTTACTATCAAACTAAAATTTTCGCAAGCATTTTTGTCAAAAATTCAAAATTTTATTTTTTTGGAATCAAAAATCTACCCGAACTTCCTGGGGAAAAGTCTATTTTTGAAAAGTAATGAACTCGAAACTAAAATTTTAAGAGTTATAATCTATACTCAATTGAGTATAGACCAGTCTAAGCTGATTCCATCATGATCCCATCCATGACAGGCATAGGATCTTGTTGAGGAGTGCCTGAGTAATTCTCAGATTGAGCGGATTGTTTGCGCTTCTTATAGACTTTGCTCCCTTCAGCAGCGACTGTAAAGAGCGCTGCTAATGTGATGCAGGAGCATGCTAGGAGAAGGTAGGCTGTAGGAGCTGCCAATTCGGCGACGATAAGAATACCTAAAGCAGCCATAGGGACAGTATAGGAGAGGACATTGAGCATCTGGTAGCTCCCCTTTTTTAGGCCATAGTCCCAGAGAAGATAGGCAAGGCCTACGAGGCTGATGCCGTAGAAGACCATCAGAAGCCATTGATCGACCGTAGGAACGACTGTAGTTTCAAACATAAAGTGGCCCAAGGAAGTAGCTAGGGCGGAAAATCCCATATAGCCACCGATCATTGAGCTAGATAATTTGGAGTAGCGCCTTGTGAAGAGCGTATAGGCAGTCCAGGCAAGCGAGGCGACGAAGGCTAGGCCGTAGCCGATGAGGTGAGAGGGCTCCCAAATGATGGTAGGGCTCCAGGCAGCATCGACGAAGAGCAATACCATGCCTACCATGGCGATGAGGGCGGCGAGCATATGGCAGAGGGAGAAGCGTTCGCCAAGCATCATGTCGGAAAGGACGATGACTTCGATGGGCCAGAGGTAGTAGATCATGTCGACGCCGGCAGGAGGGGCGTATTGGAAGGCGGAGGCGTAGCAGGCTTGGATGAGAGTGAAGGAGAGAGTGCCGACAAACCAGATTTTGGGAGGTTGTTTAAGGGTGTGCCATTTGTGTGTGATGGCGACGCGTACGAGGGTGGCTAGGAAGCCGATTCCGCCGACGATGGCGATGAGTTGTAGAGGGGGGATGGCGGCTAGGTAGACGACTAGGGTAGATTCGGCAGCCCAGAGGGCTAGGGCGATGGCGCCAGCTAGGTTGGCCCAGCCGCGGGTAAGTGATAGGTCAGAGCTTGCCTGCATCCAACTCCTCGACAAAAAAATTGTTATGGGAAAAATTAATAGTAGTGTTGAGTCTGTTTCTTGATAGTTTGTGAGGCAGGTCGGAGGGTAATACTTGTTTGCACGCTAGGTAGAAGCGTTTGGAGAGGTTTAGTATGACAATAGAACCAAAAATTTTGAGCATCCGCTCCTTCGTGGTTGCAAGCAATTCTATCAAGTTAATTATTATTATATTTAATTGTCTGATTGCTTGCAAGAAAAAAACAATTAAGTGTTAATAATTTTTTGTTTTTCTAATCATGCCAAATCACTTTGTATTTTGTGGGGCCAGGATTGGCGGCTGGCTGAGCCTCTAGAGATACCTGGAGAGTGCGTTTGTTGGTATGTATGCTCCATCCATTATCGGTTCTAGTTAAAGATTCCAGAACATCGGCGGAGTTGAGGTGTTTGTCTAGTGTAGGATCTTTGAAGATGGCTTCTAGTTGGGAAACGGAGTCGTAGAGAGGTGGAAGTAGAGAGTAGATGGGAGAGTAAACTAAACTTATTAAGCAGATAGTTAATAATTTTTTCATTTGTTACTCTCTTTGGTTAGGTTGTTTATATTGTTATTGTTTGAATAGTGGAAGTCTATAATTCCATAGGCTTTGGATAAGTTTTCGATATATTCGGTATTTAGTTCAACAAATTGTTTTAGACGTTCAGACATTTCGTAATAGCCATTGAGGGACGATTCCGCTTCTTTTAATTGGCTAAGGAGCTTTTCTTGGGTATCTTGTAGAGGCTTTAGAACCTCTTCGGAGACGTCATGGCGCGAGGCTTTGACAAGGGCTTCGGCGTTGAGCAGAAGGTTGTCAATAATTGTATCAATATGTTTTTCAACATCTTTATTAGTCATATTTTTAATCTTATCCAAAGGTAATTAATCGTCAATAGCATGAACCATTTACATAAGCAAAGAAGAGAAAAGAAATAACAGGATAAGCAGGATAGGCAGGATAGGCAGGATAAAAAAGTCTATTACATACTTTTTTATCCTGCCTATCCTGCTTATCCTGTTATTTTACTATGTGCAGTGTTTCTAATGATGGATTTTTGGTTTTCAAGAAAACAGATAAATGTGGTAGAACTTAGCATCCTTCTACTATGAGTTTTCCTATGTTTGGCTACTGTCCACTCGCTTCTGGATCTAAGGGTAATTGCGTCTATGTTGGAACATCGAAGACAAAAATTTTGGTTGATGCTGGTTTGAGTGCGAAGTTGACGCAAGAGCGTTTGGCTAGTTTTGGAGTGGATATTGCGGAGATCGATGCTTTGGTGATTTCACACGAGCATACAGACCATATTGTCGGTATAAGGACATTGACGCAAAAGTGGAATATGCCAGTTTTGGCTAATACTGAGACGGCGAAAGGGATAGTGGAGCAGCTTGGATTTTGTCCAAAGTTCAAGATTTTTTCTACTGGAGAGACCTTTACTTTTGGCGACATCACATTGCATCCCTTTACAGTTCAGCACGATACGTTAGATCCTGTGATGTTTACTTTGCGCTTGGATGGCATAAAAATAGGGATTTGTACTGACCTTGGTTTTGCGACTACATTGGTGCAACATCAGTTGCAAGAGTGCGATTATCTTTATTTAGAGTCAAACCATGAGCCAGAAATGGTGCATGCATCAGCTCGTCCACCGTTTTTGAAGCAGCGTATTTTGGGACGAAGCGGGCATTTGTCAAATGGCGATTGTGGTGGGTTGCTCTGTAGGGTTGCACATCCTGGTTTGAAGCATGTGCATTTGGCGCATCTGTCGGCGGAGTGTAATTCTCATGAAAAGGCGATGTCGGTGGTGACAAGCTCATTAAAGAGTGAGGGGATTTGTTTAAATTTGGATATTGCCCCACAGCAGTGTTTGGGGAAGATTATTAGATTTTAGGACCAGGACAAAAAGACAAGGGACAAGGACCTTAAGGACAATGAGGACCTTAAGGACAGTGACAGTTGATTTTGAGTTTTTGTCCTCAAAATTTTCATTAATCGTCCCTGTCCTTAAGGTCCTCATTGTCCTTAAGGTCCTTGTCCCCTGTCTTTGCGTCCTTGTCCTTTTGTCCTTGTCTTCTCTTGCTAACTACCAAAAAGCCCTTTGATCTTATCTAGAAAGCCCTTTCTTTGAGGGTTATTGTTGGGGCTTTCAAGTGCTCCAAATTCTTGCATTAGCTGCTTTTGACGATCAGTAAGCCGTGTGGGGGTCTCTACCACAACTTTGACGATCAGATCGCCTTTTGCTTGACGTCCGAAGGCTCCGCCATGGCTGTGGACATCTGGGAAACCAGATCCTTTGACGCGAAAGACTTTTCCGCTTTGGGTGCCTTCAGGTATAGTTACACGGGCAGTCTGATGTAAGAGAGTGGGTACATCCTTTTTGCATCCGAGAGCTGCTTCAGAAAAGCTTACAGGTACTGTGAGCAAGATGTCGTTGCCTTCGCGCTCAAAAATTTCGTGCGGCTCGACATTTATAAATACGTATAGGTCTCCTGGAGGACCGCCACGAGGGCCTGCATCACCATATCCGCTCATTTTTAGGCGCATGCCGTTGTCGATTCCGGCAGGGATGTGGACTTTGACATGTTGCTTTTCACGGACAACACCTTCGCCTTTGCAATTTTTGCATGGGTCAGTGATTGTTTGTCCACGTCCGCCGCATTTGGGGCAGGTCATGGACATGCTGAAAAAGCCGCGTTGTTCGAAGACTTGGCCATGTCCGCTACAGGTGGGGCAGGTGGAGACTCCTTTGGGAGATGCGGTACCTTTGCCTTGGCACTCTTTACAGCGTACATAGTTGCTGATGACTAGCTCTTTGTCGACACCGCGTGCGGCTTCTTCGAATGAGATGGTGATGGTGGCACGTTTGCTGGCGCCTTGTCTGCTGGAAGTTGCTCCGCCGCCTCCTCCGCCACCGCCGAAGCCGAAGATGTTTTCGAACATCGAGTCGCCACCGAAGGCTCCCATGAATGTGCGAAGGGCTTCATCCATGGATGAAAAACCGCCGCCTGGATGGCCTCCGCCGCCCATTCCTCCTTGGAGAGCTTCTTTTCCGTAGTGATCGTAGACTTCTCGTTTTTTTTCGTCACTGAGGACTTCGTATGCTTCAGATATTTCTTTGAAACGCTTTTCTGCATCGGCGTTTCCGGGGTTTTTATCGGGGTGAAATTGCACAGCTTTTTTGCGGTAAGCTTTTTTTATCTCGTCGGGAGTTGCAGATTTGGGGACTTCTAAGATTTCATAATAATCAGCCATATATATTACATGAACTTATAGGTTTAGAGTGAGAAAGATAGTATGCTTAACTATTACTTTAAAAGCAAGAGAAAGGCGTGCGCATGTCCATGATAGGACATACGCAAAAATAATACTTAACTTAACTAACGTTGACGCTTATATTTTAAAGCTGCTTTCGACTTGGCGCGCTTTTTGATCGAAGGCTTGGAATAGAAACGGTGTGCTTTAACGGATTTCATGACGCCTTCTTTATCAAGACGTTTTTTTAGGGCGCGTAATGCTTTGTCGATAGATTCACCGACACGTACTTTAACAGCTGTCATTTAGTTGCCATCCTTAACTTTGATTTTTTACTTAAGTAACTCATTTTATATTACTACAGATGGAAGAAATAGTTCAAGAGTTCTCCTTTGCATCCCGTTCAATTTCTGCTTGAGAGCGCCGTAAATAGAGAATATTGACAGTGGCGTCGGTTGAAAATTCCCCTTTTTGCCAGCGATATTTGCCGTTTTGCCAGAGAAGTTGAGGGTTGGGTAGAGCGTCTTGCCAAAAGAGTTGACGTAGGAAGGGTGAGCGTTCCCGCAGTTTGGCGGTGTGGGGAGAAACGATCAGTTGAACTCCGTTAAGTGTGGTGGGTAGCTGGTCGATGGCTACAGTAAATGCCGGTTCGAAGATGATTTTTCCGTCTTGGTGATTGCCAAAGGCACAATAGACCCCACCCATTTTGGCATCAAGCAGAACGGCGAATGAGCTTATTTCGGTGGAGTGAGGAGCGAAGAGTTCGACGCTAGGAACACCTATAAGCGGCTTTTTCAGAGCGTAGGCTAGTGATTTTGCGATGATGACTCCAATACGTATGCCTGTGTAGGAGCCAGGGCCTATGGAGACAGTAATGGCCTCCATGTCGGAGAGTTGCAGAGCATTTTCGGAAAGTTGTTTTTCCAGAAGAGGGATAACGGCTTGAGCGCTGTCGAATGTTCCCCCCAGAGAAGCATGAAAGAGCAGATTGTCGTTGCGAATTGCAGCGATAAACCCTTGTTCTGTGGAGGTGTCGATGAGCAGAGAGCTGCTTATGGAGTATGCCACTGTTCGATCCTCATCGGGACTACGAGTTTTTCGAGGGCTCGCACAAAAAAGTGGTCCGTCATTCCCGCAATGTAGTCGATGACAATTTGAGCTGGGTCGGTTTTCTGATAGATGTCAGTTTTATTGACGAGGAAATTTTTCCAGATGTAGCTTGTTCGTCCTTGACTCTGAAGTTCCTCATAGAAGTGCTGAAAAAGGATTCGATAGCCCTTTTCGATCTTTTTGGACTCCACCTTTAGTTTTGGATGGATGTAAATATGCTGGAAGTTGAAGTTGCGCAGCTCATGGAGAGCGTTGAAGGTTTTCTCTGAGATAGCGATATAGTCATTATTATAGCTGTGCTGAATGATGTCGCGCGCTAGGTTGCCTAGGATTTCCCGATTGGTGTTTCCCAGATGAGTCTCAGGAACTTGGCTACGAGCAATAATGCCTAGCCCTATGGCATCTTCGATGTCTTTTCCAACGTAGCTCATCGTGTCGCAAAGCTTAACCAGACAGCCTTCTAGCGACATCGGGATGATGGTGCCGTCTGTATCATTGAGTTTTTCCTGTTTATCCACTGCATGGTCTGCCCAGGTCTTTCCATAGCGCGGTGTGAGTAGAGATTCGCGCATTCCCCCATCGTGGCAGAGAAATCCGTCATAGACGGCCAGGCCTAAGTTAAGAGGCTCTATTTCCGAAAAAAGACGACAGGATTGCCATGGATGAGCAAAGGGATGGCCGGTATATTCTTCAGAGATTTTGGAGAGATACCCTTCTCCTTCGTGTCCAAAAGGAGGATGTCCCACATCATGCCCTAGGGCTATGGCTTCAACAAGGTTTGTGTTGAGACGCAGGATTTCCGCAATCCCCCGTGAAAACTGACTAACGAGCTGTACGTGCAGTCCTCTATGCGTGATATGGTCGCTGTCCATTAAGTAGACAACTTGCGTTTTATCCGAATAGCGCATGTAGGCTTTGGAGTGTACGATGCGGTCGACATCTCTTTTATAGGGAAGCCGATGATCGTCTTCCGGACCGTTCAGCCTTTGATGGTCTTTGGAAAAAGCCGCTTTTGGGTGAAGATGTGCAGATTCGTGCGCTTCGGCTGCTTCGCGATAATTTGCAAGGGGAGATTCTTTTAACATAGCTTATAGAATATACCAACGCGTGAATTAACCGCTAGTAGTTCCCGATTCAAGTGCAATCTGTACATATGCATCATCTATTTCTTCTACACCTTTGAGCCATTCTTTAGAATTAGGATAGAGCATAGCCTCTTTTCCGACTTTATAACCATAGGCACCCGTATTGAGCTTGGTAATTTCCAATCCGCCATATTTAGCAAGCATCTGCTTATAGATTCTGACGAATAGATCTTGATTTTCAGGTTTTGCCATTTCTTCAGTTGTGGGAATATGGCCTAAGATTTTTTTCATTTCCATGAATGTGAATATTGTTGCGATGCATATGCCTGTGCGGTCTTTACCACTCATGCAATTAATAAGTGAGATGATGCCACTATTTCCAGTTTCCTTTAACTTTTTACTGAGTTCATTTGTGAGTAATTGTACTTTAGCGGCTAGTTCATGTTGATTTCCTGTAGTTAGGTAGGATATAGGTGTTCGACATAACCGCTTGGCATCTTTGAGTAGACTCTGAATTTCAGGATCATCTGGAAATCGTTCACATATTTTGCCTAATCGATGGACAGCTGTGGCGACTGATTCCCATTGCTCCAAAGACCCCATTCCTAAGACAGCCCCTATGTTTACTCCAGTATTCAAAGAAATGATATCTAGTTCTACTTTGATTTTTTTGTTATCGATTTCGATTTCTATTGTCTGTCCTTGAAATGAATCTAAAGCTTCTTTCTGAGCTCTCCACAATGCTTCTTCACAGGCCTTAAAGTCTGTACCATGAAAGAGATTCTCTAGCTGTTCAATGGCGCTACGCAACATATCCGGTGTAACTAGACTGATCGAAACTATCGTTTGCTGCCAGGGTTGTTTTTGTGAAATTTCATCCAAAGTATTGCCAGAATTTAGCATGTTGGTTTTTATGGCTGCTGTGAGGATTTCTTTTGCCATCTGATTAGCAATTTCTTTTCGCACTTCTTGTTTCGGCTCAAAGCGATAAGCTAAGATTCCGTGACGAAGGATGACATTTTCAGGAGTATCTTTTCCTTCTTCGTAAAGCTCACAGACAAATCCGTTCACTATGTGCTCGCCTCTTTTTAAAGACCCTAATCCACCAGTCCCTGCTATTTTTTCAAAATTTGAATTACCGATCTTTTCATCGAAATGTTTATTAAATGGAGTATGCACTGTTCTTAAATTTGTTTTTCTTGACTCTCCTTTTAACCCTATCACTTCTAATTCTATTGGTTTTTCTATGACAGGTCGTTCTTCAAGGTTTCTTTGCTGAGCAATAAAGGATTGAATTTGCTTTTTGGTTTTTTTTGGATGAAACTCTTGGCCTACGATATAAATACCAGCTGCGCCAGCAACATTGGCCTGTCTTGCTAAAGTAGTTTGAAAATCATTTTGAATTTTCTCGTGTTCTTCTTGATGGATAAGAGGTAATTCTTTAAATTCATGATCCGGATATGTCTTTTTAAATTGTTCATTGTAGTTTTCTTTGATATTTATTAAAAAATTTTGTTTTCCATCAAGAAATGCTGCATTAACCTTAATGGCTAAATCTATTTTTTGTTGTAGAGCACTCTTTTCGGGTATTATTCTTAATCCTATTGAACTTGTAAATATTTTTAATGCAGTGGTAATTGCTGCTCTCTTGAGAGTATTTTTAATGGAATTTCTGACTGAAGCGGGTATGCCTTTTAATTTAATAAGACTCATAAAAATGTCTTTTGCTTCTCCAGGGATTGATTGTCCTGCAGCAAAGACTTGAATATATTGGCGAACTGTCTCTTTTTGTTCGTTTGAAAAATTATTATTTTTTTCTACAAATTCTGTAATAACACCTATATTATAGTTAGCAATAACCTCTCCGAGGGCTTTTTGAGTTTTTGAGTGAATTTCCTCTACTTTTTTGGCAACTTTTGAATTATACTTTCCTTCTGATTTATATAGATCTCCAATTTCTTTATTAGCAGCATTATAGATAACCTTAATATTATCTAAAGCATTCTTTTGTAAAGTAAGCGCCGAATTACTATCAATATGTTTTATATTTTGCTGATGACTTGTATTAATAATTGCTTTTGAACTTTTATAATCTTGTTTGATTACACCAAACGTCTCATTCTGTCTTTTATCACTAATACTAGACATAATTAACCTCTTACTAATTTTATTATTACATAGTTATTAATTGTTATTAAATTTTAATTTTAACTAGTTCGAGTAGGATTCTCTTGATAGGAATTGCAGTGGGGGCTATACTTACTCTGTTATTCAGACCTAGAAACGAGGCGTTAGATTGTCAAAAGAAGCTCCTACTTCGCAAGATCTTGAGGCTTTAATACTTGAAGCCATTGATGCTGCCAAAAAAGCAGACGCATTTCTAAATAATTCTCCCGATGAGATTTATATTTATCCCCTGACTAAGCGCCCTTTCTTCCCCGGAATGGCAGCTCCCATTGTGATTGAACCTGGTCCTCTTTATGAAGCGCTAAAGATAATTGCCCAGAGCGAACATAAGTACGTAGGTTTAATGCTGACTCGAACGGATATCACCGACATCTACAAGGTTACATTTGACCAGCTCTATAACGTTGGAGTGCTAGCGCGTATTTTGCGCATTATTCCAATGGACGCAGGCGGAGCTCAGGTCGTTTTGTCGATGGAAAAAAGGTTTAACTTTATCGAGCAGGTAGCAGACCCCATTCAGTTGAAGGCTCGTGTTCGCATTTGTGAAGAGATTCCTGCCGAAAACGAAATGACAAAGGCCTATTCGATTAGCATTATCTCGATGATTAAAGATCTGTTAAAGTTGAATCCCCTTTATAAGGAAGAGCTTCAGATCTTTTTAGGCCATTCGGACTTTACTGAACCTGGTAAATTGGCCGATTATGCAGTGGCATTGACTACTGCTTCAAAAGAAGAGCTTCAGAGCATTCTTGAGACGATCGACATTCAAAAGCGATTGGAAAGAACCTTAGAACTTCTGAAAAAAGAACATGATATTAGCGCTCTTCAGCAAAGCATTACTCAGAAGATTGATGCTGCGGTGGCGAAGACTCAGAAGGACTTCTTTTTGCGAGAGCAGTTGAAGGCGATTAAGAAAGAGCTGGGCTTAGAAAAAGAGGAGAAAATCCTTGATAGAGAAAAATTCGAAGCGCGGTTGAAAGAGAGAAAGGTTCCACCTGATGCATTGACAGTGATTCAGGACGAAATGGCCAAGCTAAATGTGCTTGAGATGCATTCAGCTGAATATGGCGTAGTCCGCAATTATTTAGATTGGCTGACGATTATTCCTTGGGGCATAAACAGCGAAGAGTGCCACGATCTTGTGCATGCAGAAGCTGTCTTAAACGAGGACCATTATGGCTTGGAAGACATTAAAGAGCGCATTTTGGAATTTATTAGCGTCGGTAAATTAACTGGCGGTGTTAAAGGCAGCATTATCTGCTTAGTGGGACCTCCAGGTGTGGGTAAGACCAGTATTGGAAAAAGCATTGCCAGGGCTCTTAACCGTAAGTTTTTTCGCTTTTCTGTCGGTGGAATGCGTGATGAGGCTGAGATCAAAGGACATCGACGTACCTATGTGGGAGCGATGCCCGGCAAGCTTATCCAGGCTTTGAAATATTGCAAGACGATGAATCCTGTGATCATGCTGGATGAAGTGGATAAGATGGGATCGAGTTATCAGGGAGACCCCGCCTCAGCTTTATTGGAGGTACTGGATCCTGAACAGAATTGCGAGTTCTTAGACCACTATCTGGACGTGCGTGTCGACCTTTCCAATGTACTTTTCATTGTGACTGCAAACGTGTTGGATACGATTCCTTCTCCCCTGCGCGACAGGATGGATATCTTGCGTTTGTCAGGTTATATCCAGGAAGAGAAGATCGAAATAGCAAATAAATATTTGATTCCGCGCAACCGTAAAGCCATGGGACTGAAACCCAACCAGATCACCTTCACAAAAGGGGCCATCAGCTCGCTTATCACCGGTTATGCGCGAGAAGCTGGAGTGCGAAATCTGGAGAATGAAATTAAAAGAATCATGCGTAAAGTCGCTGTACAGGTAGTAAAAGAGGGAGAGAAGCCTACTAAACATTCCCTGAATGAAAAAAATCTTATCACCTACCTTGGCAAGCCAAAGCATACTTCAGACCGCTTCTATGAGCAGACTCCAGTGGGTGTATGTACTGGTTTAGCTTGGACAGCCCTCGGTGGGGCCACTCTTTATGTGGAGGCTATTAAGGTCCCTTCCGATAAGACTGAGATGAAGCTTACCGGCCAGGCTGGGGCAGTGATGAAAGAGTCTTCCGAAATCGCTTGGAGCTATTTGCATGGAGCGTTACAAAAGTATGCCCCGGGATATAAATTCTTTGAAAAGACAGCTGTCCATGTGCATATGCCTGAAGGAGCAACGCCTAAAGATGGCCCATCGGCAGGTGTTACCATAACAACGGCATTAACGTCCTTATTGACGGGTATTCCTGTGATAGAAGATCTAGGCATGACAGGAGAGTTGACTTTAACGGGTAGGGTATTGGCTATAGGCGGAGTCAAAGAAAAATTTGTCGCTGCAAAACGGTCAGGATTAAAGAAAATTATTATGCCGATGGATAACCTACCGGATTATGAAAAGTTGCCAGACTATTTAAAAAAGGGCCTAAAAGTCTATTTTGTAGATCATTATGATGATGTCTTTAAACTAGCATTTCCGTAGGTAACAATGAAACCTGAAGAGTTAGCACTCCCCTGGCAAGAGGCTTGGAAAAAGAAGCGCATTCTCCCTGAAAAGTTGACTCAAACTGTTCAGAGCTTGCGCACAGCTAATGCTACGATTGCTACTCTGAATGGATCGTTCGATTTAATGCATGCCGGACATCTCTACATTTTGTATGAAGCGTCAAAAGTAGCGGATGTGCTGATAGTGGCTCTCAATAGTGATGAATCTATCCGCCAATATAAGAGCCCATCGCGTCCCATTATTCCTCTGGAGTACCGCTTGCAGATGGTAGCAGCTATGGGCTGGGTCGATTATGTTACTTGGTTTGAAGAGACAGATCCTAGAGAGATACTGCGTATCATCCGTCCAGATGTTCATGTGAATGGCATTGAATATGGTAAAAACTGTATTGAAGCAGACGTTGTGCGTGAGTGTGGAGGTCGCCTACATCTGGTGGATAGAATCCCAGGGTTAGCTACTAGTCAAGTGATGCAAAAGATTCAAAGTGAGCTTCAGTCATGCGGTTAATCGCTACTTTTAAAGATCTAGAGAGAGCGCGCCGTATCGATAGCTTTTTAACCAGCCAAAATATCCAGCATACCCTAGAGACAGAGCTTAATAATGACTGGGGGAGCGACGAGTATGGGACAGTAAAATGTGAGCTTTGGATTATCGATGAAGATGATGTTCCCAAGGTATATGAGATATTAGAACGTGAGGATACTCTTCCCCCTTATGTTGAGAAAAAGAAAGAAGAGATTGTGGTTCCAGTTCCACCTACTCCAAACTATCCTCCTCCTATTCAAAAGCCTCTAGGACATTTAACATTTTACCTGCTAGTTGCGTGTACGCTGATCTATTTCATGAGCGAATGGAGTGCGCCAACTATCCAGCCTCCCCTTCCCAATTTGCCTCAGGTTCCTTTGTTAAGTTCTCCTACAAAAAAGATGCTCTATTATGATTACCCACAGAACTATGAAGAGGTGGATACCCTTGTTGATAAGTATGGGATTGCAGCTTTAAGGACTCCCAGCAGCCTTCCTACTGAGGGCCAGCAGATGTTTCGCTCTGTTTATGAGACGCCTATGTGGACAGGACTTTATCCTATCACTGTAAGTTATTTGAGAGGTAAATTTACTGAAGAAGAGTTTAAAGCCCCCTTATTTGAAAAGTTGCGTCAGGGAGAGATTTGGCGACCTATTAGCCCTATTTTCTTGCATGGAGATATTTTTCATCTGTTGTTTAATATGCTTTGGCTGCTTGTCTTAGGCCGACAGCTGGAGATGAGCCTGGGATCGTGGCGTTTAGTTGCATTTATAGTTATTTCAGCGCTGTTTTCAAATACTGCTCAGTACTTGATGACGGGGGCAAATTTCATAGGGATTTCGGGAGTTTTATGCGCTATGCTGGCTTTTATCTGGCAGAGGCAGAGGAGAGCTCCTTGGGAAGGTTACCAATTGCAGGCATCGACCATTCGCTTTATTTTTTTATTTATTGGAGGATTGGCGCTCTTGCAGGTTTTTTCGTTTATGGGTGAGGTCTTTTTTGATATGTCGGTTTCTCCGGGAATAGCTAATACAGCGCATTTAAGCGGGGCGTTTATTGGGTACTTGCTGAGCCGCTGGCCGCTCTTTCACCTTGAGTAATTATCGCTTTAGTTGCAAATATTCAACTTATTTGTAAGAATATAATTTAAATAGAAGTGATATTATATTAAGGAGTTAATATGTTTGCTAAATTATTAGTATTCATTGCAGCTTTACTACCCTTAACATTATATGGTCAAATAAATCCAAATAACGTCACACCACTTAGATGGATAGAAGATATCCAATCTTCAGAACATGATTTTAAATTCACATTAAATGATGGAAGTGTTTGGGATATTCCAATTAATAGTATTTTAGCTAAGAAGTATCAGCTCTCAGAATGGAAAGTAGGAAATCGCATTGAATTTGCTAATGTTTTTATTCGCAGTTCAGAAGTTGAATATATGTATCTGGTAAATAAACGCTTTCATATAGACTTTTTAGCGGAATTGGTTGGTGCTCCTAAAATACAGTTGGAGATTACTCAGCATACAAATAACGAAGTAACTTTAAGTAATGGCACTGTATGGAAGCTTGAAGAGAGTAATCCCGACGAATCAGATTGGTTTAATACTCTAAAAGATGAAGATCTTGTGCAGTTTAATAAAGCGATGGTAGTTACTGAAAATGTGCCGGATGCGCCTGACAAAGATTATCATTTTCTTATTCTGTATAACGATTCGTCTCTTGAATGGATGATTCTTTATGCTGAAAATTTAGAGTAAAGTATTACCAGGTTGTTATAGTTTGTGTAGAGCCGCTCTTCTAGGGTTTTTATAGCGTCTAGGTAGACATGGTAGGAACGGATAGAATAGAGTTCTGACCTTTCTTCTTTTGTCTTTTTAATTTCATCTAAACTGTCAAATGTAATTTCAAATAACTGCTTGTTGATTTCTGATTGAGTGATTTCGCGCAGTTTTTCGAGATCAACCTGTTGATATAGTTCTATACTCGTTGATTTTAAAGCATTGTATAACGTTTCTAATTGAATGATATGGGCAAGGATATGTGAGTGGATATCGAGTAACATCATATCCTTAACTGAATTGTAGCGGCTCTTTGAAATTTTTAAGATGCGCGAAAAGAAGGGTATTAGATGTTTCACGTAGACATAGATGCCATTTTTGAGAAAAAGTGAATCTTTGATCAGTTCGAGAAATGAGGATTCAAAATCGATGGTTTTGTGCATCTTAGAAAAGAGATAATGGGCTTCTAGAGTTTTTTCAAACTGTATTTTATAGAGATTACCAAATCCTGAATGGTAGGATTCGATAGGAGTAACCGTACCTTCTAAACTTTTGGTAGAGGTTTTTCGATCGTAAAAATAATTATTTAAAAAAAGATTAAAGTTGTCGTTTCGATGTAAGGTTGTTCGATTCATCACCCAATGAGGAATGGCAATCAGGGCCGATCGGGGCGAAATTTTTAACAAAAGATACTCGCAGACCTCATTGTCTTTTGTTGCACCGAGGTATGGAAGCCGTAACATAATGCCCTTAAAATCCAATTAGCTATCATTTAACTTTTTTCAAGAATAAATTTATATGATAAAGGTTATGTAATTTAGCGAGAGGTACCATGTTTAATCTTTTTAGAGGACTTTTTTTCATTCTTATTGCTACCAGCCTTTTTGGGGAAAATCCTCCTCAAATCAACGACTGGCAAACACGTCTAGAATATGCTCGGGTCTTGAGCTATCTAAAAAAGTATAAGGAATCTTTGGTAGAGTACCAGAAAATCTTAAGAGAAAAGCCTGATTTGACCGAAGCTCAAATAGAAATGGCTAAGGTGTACTATTATGAAGGAGACTATGCCGCAGCTCTCCGCTTTTTAGATAAAATACCTAGTAAGAATAAAACTCCCGATATCGATCTTCTTATTGCCGATATTTATCTCACACAAAAAAAATATCCCGAAGCTGAGGCAATTTATAATAAATATTTAAATCAACTGCCGGATAAAAAAGATGCGATACTGCTTAAGCTTGCCGAAATCTACTCTTGGCAAAAAAAATATGATGACTCTCTTGCTATCTATAAAGATCTGGTCGCTAGGCACCCTGATGATACACAACTGATTCGAAAGTATGCCATGGTACTAACTTGGGCAGGAAAACATCAAGAAGCAGCTGAGCAGCTGAAAAAAACATTAGAGTAAAATGCGCTTTTCAATAGTCCTTAAACAACGCATAGCCCTTGGCATCATGAGTATTGTTACTGTGATTACAGCGCATCTGGTTTACATTAATAAACATCCTGAGTGGATACTTTTTCGCAAAGCTGAAAATGAGTATCAAAACAAGCAATGGGCAGAAGCCGCTCAACTTTATCAAGAGAGCCTTGACAAAGGATTAAAAAATTCGTTAGCTATTTCTCGAATAGGTCATTCGTATGGAGAATTGAAGGATTTTCCTAAAGCCGTCTACTGGTATAAGCACTATGTAGATCTTAATCCTAAAGATATTTGGGCCCGCAAAGAGCTTGCAGGATGGCTGACGGCTAATGGAGAATTTGATAAGGCTGCAGAAGAATATAGTCGCATTATACAATTGGAAAAACAGCAGAACGATGAAACAAAATAATTTTTTACTTTTTCTCATAACTCTCATTACTTTTTTCTGCACTGTTCAAGCGGAGGAAAAACCTATCTCTCTTGTTCAAGAACATGACCAGGTAAGCGATTATGAAGCTAGGATGGCCTACGCTCAGGCTTTATCAGCAAATCGTAGGACTCTTCGAGAGGCCCTTAGACAGTATAAAATACTTTTAAAGCAGCGCCCTGACGATGCTATGGTCTACTTAGAAGTACAGAGAATTCAGTGGTCTATATCTCATCCTGAAGAACCAAAAAACCCTAGCTTAATTCAAAGAGAAGATTGGATGTCCAACTATGAGGCTAGACTTTCACTGGCTCATCTTGATAGCTACAAAAAAAGAACGTATGCAGAAGCCCTTCAGCAATATGGAGAGCTCTTGGCTCGAAGTCCAAATAATCCAGAACTTCTTTTGGACGTGGCTCAAATCTATGTCAATGAGAGACGCTATCCCGAAGCTGTATGGGTACTTGGCCGCATATCAGTACCTCCAAATTCTCTTGAACTACAGTTAAAATTGGCTCAATTAGAGGATTCGCTAGGCTATTTTGAGCGAAGCCATCAACGATTTGTTTATATTCTTGCACAGCGTCCAAACTCAGAAAAAGTGCGTTTGGCCTTTGCAAGCGCGATGATGAGCTGGGGAGACTTCTATAATGCAGAGAGGATTTACAGTAATTACTTTGCAGAAAATCCTCACTCCATCGAAGCCATTACTCATGTTGTCGATGTATTAGTGGCTACACAGAGATTTGTAGAAGCAGAAACAATGGCCTGTAAGCAACTTTCATTACATCCTGAGTATCAAGAAATTTTACTAAATAAAATTTTAACTATTAAAAAATACCAGAACGACTTTGTAGCGGCGCTTGCCATCGCTGATCAATTAGTGGAGTGCTATCCGTGCACTATCGACTATCAGCTAGATAGGGCAGAGTTATTATACAAAATGGACTACTTTGAAGATGCTTTAAGGATATATTTAACATTTACAAATAATCCTGAATACGCAGGCCAAGCCTCTTTAGGCGCAGGAAAGAGCTATCTTAAGTTAGGTGATATCAGCCTTGCAGAAACTATTCTCCAAACCGCTTTGCAAGATAGTTCCACAAAAATCGCTGCAGAATTCTATCTTAATCAATGTACTTTAGATGTTTCTCAAATTATCCAAGACTATGCCTACGCTCAAGATCTCCAAGTCTGGGCTGATCAATTTGCGGAAGAGGGCCTTCTTGACCCTATGATCGAACTTTATCAGGCGGCCGTTCAAAAAGATCCTGACTTCCTCCCTGCCAAACTCAACTTAGCCGATTCGCTTTCCAGTAAACGCGAGTACCTCAGCTCTTATGAACTCTACGAAGAGCTTTTGGACGTATTTCCGCTAAATGCCAAATATCTCTTAGGCCGTGCTCGCGTCTTATCTTGGGATAAACAGTATGATATTGCCTTAGAACATTACAACGAACTCATCAATTTAAATCCTTGCAATCCGATCCCGAGACTAGAACAAGCCCGAGTTGCCTTCTGGGCCAGGTACTTTGATCTTTCAATGAATTACTTTTGCAAGCTGCTTAATCAGACCTCTAATTGCCTTTTGTACAGAGAAATCTGGCTCGAAATGACAGCTCTTAGACGTGCATGGAATAGACGCATTATCCACTCTCTCCATGAATATCAAGAGTTGCGCTGCCTTGATCCCGGGAACGCCATCTGGAAATTTGAATACGCTCAGGCGCTATGCTCGTTAGGACTCTGTGAAGAGCCCATAGAACTCTATAGAGATATTTTGCACGACAATCCTCTCCACACACTTGCTGCCATGGCTTTAGAGAGAGAGGAGATGCAATACTGCTCCAACGCTACCCTCAACTACGACTGGTGGCAAGAGAGAGGATACGGAGATCTTGCACAAATAGGCAGATACGAAATTATAGGCGCATACACCTATCCTATGACCTGCAATCACCATCTACGTTTTGCGCAACGACGCTGGATCGAGCACACCTATTATGACGGACAATTTCATATTGCTGATGGACAAACTCTCGAATGGAATGGCCGTTTTAACCCCTATATCTCAGGTGTTCTAGGAGCCACAAACAAACAATATTTGCAGCATTTTAAGCCCACATTTACCTGGAACGCCGAACTCTCTCTCAATCTCTATGACAACGCTATCGTACGATTTGGATATAAAAAACGCGACGAGATCTACAATTTCTTTAACCTACAACAAAACACACAAGGTAAAATTAGCTGGATTGAAATTCAGTCTAACCTGACGCATAAACTTCAGGTCAATTCTTATTACGAGTACTTAATCTACAACGATAACAACAACCTAAAACATGGATTCGTTACTGCTGCCTATGCCTTCACAGAATACCCCAATGTATTTAAAGCCTCTATCACAGGAGAATACCGCGATACGGCCCACACCAATATCTTCATCACTAATGCAGCCGGAAAGACAATCGATATCATCCATCCCTATTGGGCACCTCAAAACTACGGCCTGGGGCAGATTCAGTTTGAATTTCGCCACGATTTTGCCCTCCTAGAATTTTGTGGGGCACCTATTTGTTTCTATGATATCAAGTTTGCCTTTGGCGATGACACTCAGCACAACCCCTATTGGGAAGTCAAGGGCGAGTGGCAATATGAGTTTTATTACCATTGGAAATTTGATCTTGTAGGCTATGTGCATCGTTCTCCACAATGGGATGCCAATGGCTTGTGGTGTACAGTAGATTATCGCTTTTAAGGGAGTCTATGCGTAAGAGTAAGATAAACAGCAGACTGATTACAGCTCTGATTTTTTTAAGTTTAGCCTTAACTTTTTTGTACTTATGCGTACGCATCACTTATTTTATTATTGCAGACTACCCTTGGTATGACAAAGCCCTCGCATCCCTATTACTGGTCGCGGAAATTTTTGGCTTTATGCATACAATAGGCTACTTTCTTACATTGGTTGCCACAATAGGGCGACAGAGAGAAAATATTGCTCTACAACCTCCTCCGCCATTAACTAGCTATCCACCCATTGCAATTGTCTTACCTTCGTACAAAGAACCTCTAGAAGTTATTCATGACACATTAATATGTTTATATAATTTGTCATATCCCAATAAGAATCTCTATCTATTAGATGATTCTCCATATGATAAGCCTTGGATGGCTCCAGAGAAAGTAAAGGTCTATCGACTTAAGATTGAAGAGATGTGTGAGCGCTTTGGGATCAACCTTTTCAGACGAGATAGGAGAGGAGCTAAAGCAGGCATCATTAATGATTTTCTTAACTTTAAGAATGGAAAAGTACCTGAAAACCTCGATTATCGACCTTATCAAAGTCAACAGGATAATGCACTTGAAAAATACCTTCTCATTTTTGATGCTGACATGAACCCCCTTCCAGACTTTGTTGAAAACCTAGTCGCATACATGGAGCTGTTTCCAAAGGTAGCCTTTATTCAAACTCCCCAGTATTACACCAACTTTGAAACAAATCGGGTCGCGAGGGCTTCAGGACTGCAGCAGATCATTTTTTTTGAGTATATATGCGAAGGAAAAGGACTACGCGATGCGATGTTTTGTTGCGGTACAAATGTTCTTATGCGCGCAGAGGCTCTCCTGTCTGTGGGAGGATTTGATGAAACTTCAGTCACAGAAGATTTTGCTACGTCGCTCAAATTGCATATGAATGGATGGAGAACACTCTATTATAATAAGATTTGCGCATTTGGAATGGGTCCAGAAGACTTGGGAGCCTATTTTAAACAGCAGTTTCGTTGGTCCTTAGGTACCTTAAGTTTAGGATTTAAGTTACCTTACTATTTCTTCACTAAGTTTCGTAAATTTTCGTTAGCTAAATGGTGGGAATATTTTTTATCAGGCTCACATTATCTTGTGGGTTGGTTTTTTTTCATTATGTTTATATTTCCGATTATTTTTATATTTTTCAATATCCCCTCTTATTTTTTAGATACTAAAGTCTATATTTTAGTTTTTCTCCCCTATATAGCTCTTTCCTTAACAATGGCTTTGTGGACTCTTTACTTAAGAAATTTCACACCTCTCCATATGTTAAATGGCATGCTGATAACCGTAATTTCTTTTCCTATTTTGATGAAGGCAACACTCTATGCACTATTGGGTATTAAAAGTTCTTTTACAGTGACTCCTAAAGAAAAAATCAACATTTTGCCTCTTATAGACATCTGGGCACAAACTCTAATCGTTTTTGCCTGTTTAGCAGCTATTGTTTGGGGATTCGAACGCCTCTACTACGAAAGAGAACCCTTCTTTGGCTTACTAGTTAATATTCTTTGGTGTTTTTACAATCTGTTTATGGTCTCATCAGTCTATTACTTTAATAATCCCGATGAGGAACCATGTTTCGGTTGATTATTTTTATAAGCTTTGTGCTAAGCCAAAACCTATTTTCTGCACCTATTTTTTGGGGATTTGGGCTAGAGGGATATCCTATTTTAGAGCCAAGAATACAAGAACTGATTCAACAAACAACTTTACAACCACAACTCATCTCTTTCTACTTACAGTGGCCCAAACTACCTCAAGATAAACAAGAATCCCCTACATTAACTCTAGAGTCCATTTGGAAATATGGAGCAGTTCCCTGCATGACTTGGGAACCCACCAATATACCAGCCGAACAGATCTTGAATGGAAACTATGATATTTATATTACTAATATGGCACAGACCATCAAATCCTTTGCAAAGCCAATGATGATGCGATTTGCTCATGAAATGAACCTTAAGGCATACCATTGGGGAACAGATAAAGAGCATTACGATTCACATAGTCCAGAAACTTATGTGAAATTATTTAAATATGTCGTTGAATTATTCAAAAAAAATCAGGTCATTAATGCCCTTTGGGCGTTTTGTCCTAATGTGGATTCTGTTCCTCCAGATAAATGGAATCTGGTATTAAGCTATTATCCAGGAGATGACTACGTCGACCTTTTGGGCATGGACGGTTATAATTGGGGGACTCCTTCACGTAGCTTCGAAACCATTTTTACACCCATTTATAACCAACTTAAAAAAATGAGTTCCGAGAAACCCATTATAGTGTTTGAGACTGCTACAGTAGGTTCAAGCAAAGAAAAAATTCAGTGGATTAATGAAGCCATTGCAACCAGCCAAAAATGGAAACTGCAAGGTATTATTTGGTTTCAGGTCAACAAAGAGAAAGATTGGCGGCTGCTTCCAACGCCTAATGATGACCTTTCATCAATTAGGAAAGCCACTTCTTCCTCTCAGGATCGATTTCAACTTTATTGAACGAGCGAAGCGAGTTCAATAAACTTATACTATAATTTTTTGGCTAGGGAGAAGGATGTTTTTTTCGAAGGCTGTGAGTGCTTGTGGAATAAGCTTCTCGGCTGTAGTTTCGGTAGGCGAGAATGCGAGAGCTAGGGCTGAGAAGGTTGTGAAAACGACTTCTTCTGCTTTATAGCTAATTTTATACTCCGTCTCTTCTATAAATTTATCTAGAAGGGGTTCAAGTTTTTGTAATGAGATTCCTGAAAAGTAAAAAGCGAAACGTCCTTCACCTAAATAACCTCTAAGGGTATCGTGAGTAATATACTGATTCAAAAGGTTTTCGCAAGATATGAGATACTCTTCAATAATATGTCGTCCTGCCATTTTTATATTCTTATAATCCACACTTCCAAAAATAACTAAGAAATGATTTTTGCTTTGATCGCTGCTACTATTCAATAGATTTTGTAAGGTAGTCTGAAATTTGTGCTGTGGGAGTAATGAAGAGAAGATCTTCTCCATTGATTCAGCGGGTATGGCTGAGTATTGAGCTAACTTGGCAATTTTTTGTTGTAATAAGGTTTTTTCTAAAGGCTTACTCCATATGTCATCGTAATCTTCCTGATGATTTCTACGTAATTCTGACACATCTTTATAAGTACCTGTAATGATAATAACTTTTAGCTTTTCATAACGGATATCTGTACGCAATGTTTTTAACAATGACCATCCATCATAATTGGGCATTTGAATATCTAATAAGAGAAGATTGGGTTGGAATTGGTATAATGTATCTAAGATTTTTGTCTCATCGGACTGTATCATCACAGTTATATTAACTTCCTCTAAAGCGCTCGCTATAGCTTGACAAACGTCTATATCATCATCGACGATAAGCACTTTATAGGATGATTTAGTCTTGTGAATGGTAAATTTCTCAAGAAGTTGCTCTATATTCTTTAAAGAGACGGGCTTTTTTAGAATAAAGTCTATGCCTTCTTTTGATGCTTTTAAATTATCTTCTAGACTTTCTTCTTCTACAATCAAACCAAATTTAACATTTGTACTACTCATAATATTTTTAAATGCATGGACGATATCGAATCCTTTGACAAGGCTTCCAGGAAATGATTTTTCAACGATCAACGATTCTGGACGATAAGAAAGGCTTTTTAGATGGTCAAGAGCTGTCTCAGGATTACTTTCAAATTCCAATGAGATTTGTGTCTCCTCAATAGCATGTTGAAAGGTATTAATTAGATTTAGATCTTGAGTAATTAAAAAAATACGTCCGGTCGAAATTGGCTGAATCGCGACATTTTTTTGGCTTAAGTCACGATGGAGAGGAACGCTAAAATAAAATTTTAAAGTTTTGAAAAACTGTTGGATTTCGGAGAATAATTCAGGGCCGTAGCTATTTTTCTCGAGTGCTTCGTCAAGCTGTCCCTCCATCTTCTTGCAACCTTCTCCAGCTTTGACATATCCATAAGAGCCAGCACTTCCGGCTATTTTATGAACAGCTTGTCTAAGGTTTTGTACTGTCTCTTTTGAGGGGGAGTTAAGCAGCGCTTCTATCAAAGTTTCGATATTTTGCAATTTTTCGGGCAACGAGGCTTTGTATTCGTTAAAGAGCTTTTCAGGTAATGGTAGGGTGGGTGTATCTGATTTAGTCTTTATCCCTACAATCTCGTGAATAAGTGTCTCGGCTTCATCATTTTGCAGGGGCAGTTCTAGGATATGAGAAATGCCATATTTGGTTTTTAATTGAGCAGCTTCAGCTATTTTTTGCGTACTGCTCATCAAAGCTATGAGAGGGATATTTTTGCCTTTGAATAGCTTTTCTAATGTTTTTGTAAGTTCTGGAGTAATAAACACTTCTTCAATAATAAGCGCTGTACCCTCTTGATGGGTAAAGATCTCTTCCAGATAAGCTAAGGAGTTAGCAAATACGAAGTTAACTATTCCAAAACCATGTTTACGCAATAGCTCATAGGTTTGAGCATTGTTTCCAAGATACATAATTGCTTTTCTTTCCACCGTTTCAGGAGAAAGTGATTCAATGGCTTTTTTTTCAGTAGCAAAGAGTGGAAAGAGTAGATTGACGTGAGTAAGTAAAAGAATTTCTTCAATTTTGCTTTGAGGGCAGCACAATGCAAACTTTCCTTCGGTATAAGACAATGTCTTAAGACCAACGTTGACTAAAGTCCCCACTCCACTGCTATCTAGACTTGTTATTTTAGAAAGATCTAAGAGTATATGACGATGACCTTCGCTTAAGATATCCATGAATTTCGATTTAAATTCAGTGCATTGGGAATAGCCAAGTTGATTATCTAAAGGTTTAACGATAAGAAATTTGTCTGTTTTTTTAAGTTCAAATTCCATGTCATTCTCTTAGTTCTTTAATATCTAAATAAAAGGTGGAGCCTTCTCCTTCAACTGAGTTAAAACCAATATTTCCTTCTAAGGTTTGCATAATCATCTTTGCAATACTTAAACCTAATCCTGTTCCACCTTTTTGTCGAATATCTGACGAGTCTAATTGCATAAACTTTTGGAAAAGTTTGGGATGAAAGTCTTTTGGTATTCCCGGTCCATGATCGATGACACTAATTCTTACAATACTTCCTTTTTTTTCTAGTTTTACTACAACGGTTTCCCCTTTGGGTGAAAATTTGATAGCGTTGGAGAGCAAAATGGTGATGACTTGGGTCAATAGTCTTTGATCAGTCACTACTTTAAAGGTATTGAAGGGCTGGTCTAGAATAAGATTAACATCAAATTTATCAGCATAGAGTCGATTTAACTCAACAACAGCAGGTATAAGTTCTACCAGATCGATAGTTTCTAAATTGCAGATGATTTTTCCAGATTCTATTTTTTCGATGGTTAATATGTCGTTCACAAGCGCAATCAGCCGTTCACTATTGCGATAAGCTATTTCGAGAAGCTGTTTAGTGAGTGGATAGACTTCTCCGCCTCTTCCACCTAAGATAAGGCCAATGGCTCCATGGATAGATGTCAATGGTGTACGCAGCTCATGGCTTACGGTAGAAATGAATTCATTTTTCATTTTACTGAGTTTCTCTCGTTCAGTGATGTCACGGGTGATAAAAATAAAGTTGGCATTGCCTTCAATATTCATCAAACTGATCGATATTTCGGCGGGAAATATTTCACCGTTCATGCGTTTGCATCTGATTTCGTAATAGTTTTCAACGAGTTCTTTACTAATTTTTAATTCTTCTGCTTCTTGCAAACTGACGAGCATGCGCACGTTTTTTCCAATTATAAATTCTGAAGAATAACCGAAGATGTCACAGGAAGCTTTGTTAAAAGATAATATTGTTCCATCTTCTTCAGCAGTAACAATGCTTATCATTGCGTTGTCAACGAGAGTACGAAATCTTTGTTCGCTTTCTCTTAATTTTGTTTCGACACTCTTTCTATCAGTAATATCTCTAATCGCTGCGGATACTAGTATGCCTTCCTCCGTTTCAAGGGGGCTTAAACTAATTTCAACAGGAAATTGCTTTCCACTTTTCATTTTACCAAATAGTTCTAACCCGACGCCCATTCCGCGTACTTTAGGTTCTTGGAAGTAACTATTTCGGTGCGATTCATGAATTTTTTTAAAGTGATCAGGAATAAGTATTTCGACAGATTGATTAATCATTTCGTTGCGAGTGTAGCCAAATAACCTTTCTGCTTGAGAATTAATAAGTTGTATCACACCCCTGTTGTCCACAATAACAGTTGCATCGGGGGCTGATTCGAGAAGATCTTTAAATTTTTTCTCAGCTTTTTTTCTTTCAGTGACGTCTCTGACGGCCGCGGAGACATAGGTTGTATCTTCGACAATAAAGGGGCTTAAACTAATCTCGACAGGAAATTCTGAATTGTCCTTTCTTTTTCCAAATAATTCTAGGCCTTGACCCATTTCTCTAACTTTAGGAGCTTTGAAAAATCCTTCTCGATGGTGTTCATGGACGTCGTTAAAGCGTTGTGGAATGAGTAATTCAATGGGTTGACCAATTAATTCTTCTCTATCATATCTAAATAATTTAATTGTTTGTGCGTTAACTAGTACAATTTGACCAAATTTATTTACGACGATAATACCATCAGGAGCAGTTTCAACAATCGCTTCGGCTTTTCTTTGTACTTTAATTTTTTCTGGAAGAATTCTTTCAATGGAGGAAATTCCGATAACTTTTCCTGAGGGGTCAAGAATAGGAGAATAATTAACAGAAATTAAAACGATATTGTGATTTTTAGTAACTCTTCTGCTATCAAAATATTTCTGTTCTTCTTTAAAAAGAATTTTTTCTTTAATTGTCTCGAATGAATGTAATTCAGACTCTGGCAAAAGCAAAGAAAAATTTTTTCCTACTATTTCATTTTTTTCCCATCTGTACTCTTTAGTTAGAGCAGCATTGCAATAGATGATTTTGCCTTCTAGATCGATGCCTATGATTACATCATTCGCTGTATCGATCAGAGCATCATACATGAGGCTATCTTACTTATTAGTGGGTTTGAATGTAGATCCTTGAATAAAGTCCATGGTAGTTTGGGTATTCTTTAACATGTTTTTCCAGATTTCGAGGACAGTTTCCGATAATGTTAAGGGATCAAAGGGCTTGGGAATAACATCTAAAACCCCCATTTTTTTATAGGATTTCACTTCGTTCTCCTGAATTTTTGCAGTAATAAAAACGACAGGGATAAAACCAGCATCTGGGATCTGTTTTAGATTTTTTAGTGTTGTAGGCCCATCCATATTTGGCATCATGACATCTAAGAGGATTAACTGTGGCTTGACGTGGAGAACTTTCTGCAATGCCTCTTCTCCCGAGCTACAGACAGTGACACGAAATCCGCCGATTGAAGAGAGTGCTAACCTAGCAATCTCTTGAATGTCAGTATCATCTTCTACAAGAAGGATGCTTTCTAGTTTTTCCATAAAAAATCTACTATTTATTTTTTCTGGATACTAGAACGATAAACTGTTTTTTTCAAGCATTATAAGAACTAGCACTTACCCCGGAGCCACTACCTATCCAATCCGTATGGAAAAACTTTCCTCGAGGAGTATCAATCCGCTCGTAAGTATGCGCTCCAAAAAAGTCGCGTAGTGCTTGCAGAAGATTGGCTGGTAAACGCGCACAGCGGTACCCATCATAATAGGCTAAAGAGGTATTGAAGCAAGGGGTAGGTACACCCATTTCCGCTGCAGTACCTACAGTTGAGCGCCACCCTTTCTGACATTCAGCGATCTCTTGGCTAAAGTATTGGTCTAAGAGTAAGTTTTCTAGTTCGGGATTACGAGCATAGGCTTCTTTGATTTTGCCAAGAAATTGACTGCGGATAATGCAGCCTCCACGCCATAAAAGAGCTACAGCTCCGTAGTTAAGTTTCCATTTATAGTCTTGTGCAGCCTGTCGCATGAGCATAAAGCCTTGAGCATAGCTAACCATTTTAGAGGCGTAGAGAGCCTGACGCACTTGGTCGATGAAACCGTCGCGATCGCCATGGTAGTTATTTTGGGGGCCTTGTAAGATTTTGCTCGCTTTAACACGTTCATCCTTTAGGGAAGAGAGGTTACGTGCAAATACGGCTTCGCCGATTAATGTTAACGGCATGCCTAAATCTAACGCATTGATAGCGGTCCATTTTCCGGTTCCCTTCTGGCCAGCTACGTCTAAAATTTTATCAATTAGCGGCGCGCCATCCTCGTCTTTTTGTTGGAAGACGCGGCTGGTGATTTCGATTAAATAGCTGTTTAACTTTCCTTCATTCCATGAAGCAAAGATATTTCCCAGCTGGTAGGGCTGAAGATTTAGACCTTGTCGAAGCAGATGATAAGCTTCGCAGATAATTTGAATATCTCCATACTCAATGCCATTATGGATCATCTTGACGTAATGTCCAGCGCCTTCATCGCCTACCCAATCACAGCAAGGTTCGCCAGTATCGGCTTTGGCGGCTATGGCTTGGAAGATCGGCTTTACAGCAGGCCATGCGTCTGGATTTCCTCCAGGCATGATGGAAGGGCCATAGCGAGCTCCTTCTTCACCGCCGGAGATTCCGGTTCCGATGAAGAGAATTTTCTTTTCTTTGAGCTCTTTGACACGTCTGTTTGTATCGGTGAAGAGGCTGTTTCCACCATCGATGAGGATATCTCCGGGCTCTAAATGGGGTAGAAGTTCTTCAATGAGCTCATCGACAGCTTCTCCTGCTTTGACCATCATCATGATGCGGCGTGGCTTTTTGAGACTTTGGATAAATTCTTTAAGAGTGTGAGCTCCCATCATGGAGGTTCCCTTTGCAGGGCCATTGAGAAAGACATCAACTTTGGAGACAGTGCGGTTAAAGACGATTACTTTGAAGCCATGGTCCATCATGTTAAGGGCAAGGTTTTGGCCCATAACAGCCAGACCGATAAGGCCGATGTCAGCAGTTGCCATAAATTCCTCATTGGATAAGTTCTTTTTTGTTAGAGTACTCGAACTGACTAAAAAAGTTGAGTAGAATCGTTTTCTTGTATTATCTTGATTCTCCACGTTCTCGTAGCTCAGGTGGATAGAGCGGTTGCCTCCTAAGCAACAGGTCGCGCGTTCGACTCGCGCCGAGGACAATTAAACGCAAAGACGCAAAGGCGCAAAGATGGAAAATATACTTTCGAACAAAATAATTGGTGCTGCAATAGAAGTGCATCGTTCATTAGGAGGACCTGGGTTACTTGAAAGCGTATATGAATCAGCATTATGCCATGAACTCACATTGCAAGGCTTAAAAATACAAAGACAAGTACCTGTACAGGTTACTTATAAGGGAATAATCATCAAAGAACCTTTATATGTGGATATTTTAGTTGATAACAGGGTAATTATT
>JABDDJ010000010.1:0-54791 GCA_013287645.1 Chlamydiota bacterium
CACTGTTGTGTTTTAAATCCGATGGCTTTTAGAGTGTTTTCTACCCAATTAGCGCAGCGTTTGACATCTTCGGCATATTGCGGTTCAGAGCTGATGGAGGGAAATTTAAGAAAGGTGAAAAAGTCTTGTAAAAATTTTTCTTTATTTTTCGCGTAATATTCTTTGTAGCGAGTGAGTGCAGTCGTTTGTGTCATCACAGCTTATTCCTCCCGTTTAACTTTATTTAAATGGCCAGGTAATCCATTGCGTGAACTGGCTCTCTATAGATGCTCCTATTTCATTAAAAGTTTTCCATGGTTGCGTCTGTGGAAAAGCAGGAGCAGAAAGGAAGAATAGCCCGATAATCAAAAAGAAGCAATAGGTACAAAGGGCACGCCAGACCCTGCGGTGATGCTTATTGATAAGTGATTCATTATTAGTTACTTTTTGAAGAAATTCGATCCTTTGGCCAATACTATAATGGTGCCAGCTGGGGACATCTCGGATTCCTCCGGCAGCATGAGAGACTTCTTCAAAAGCTTGGATAAGCGTTGAGGAGGGAATGCCTAGGCTTAGTCCATATAGGTCGGCTTGACGTTCGAAGAGACGCGAAAAGTAGCCAAAGACAAATCTAACGTAAAGCACTAAGATTAAGGCATATGGAACAAATACCATGATCAATGCCACTGTAGGGCTTGCACCCATCAGACTGAGAGCTTGCGTGATTCCTGAACCTACAAAAGATTCAAAGAGCATGGTAGCAATAGCCATTCCTAGCAATATGAAAGGAAACTTAAGCAGATGGTGATAGGCGCTATGGCCTATTTCGTGCGCAAGAACAGCCTCGACACACTCTGGAGAGAGATGATTTAGAAGGGCTCGCGTAAACATCACGTAGCGCAGCCTTGGAATGATTCCTACGATGGCAGCAGTGGGATTAAGGTTTAAGACCGTCCAGATTTTCATACCGCCGTGACGAAATTTAGCCTTAGCGCAAAGAGCTTCCAGGTTATTGTGAAGAGGGCTCTGCTCCATTGGAACACATCTCCAACAGCGCACTAGGATAGGAGGAAGAAGAATGATAAGAGACACTGCGAAAAACAGGCTTAGCAGAATAAGTTGATAGACCGGAAGGTTATCTAAAGATACACCGAAAAGAGTTAAAGTATCGCTGATAAGTGTGTAGATGAGTAAGGGTAGTGTGAAAGGCAAAAGAAGTAAAAGGTGTTTAGTGGCTTCTGTACGCGAAGAGCTGTAGTGAAACGTGAACAGCCCTACAAAATAGAGAACCAGGGCACAAAGAGTAGACTGTGTTTCAACAAATAGATTTATTTTCGGTATTCCCAAGAATAGGTAGAGAAAGAATAGATAGCTGATCAGTTCACAATTTACTAAAAATAAAATTTTGTCTTTGGCTCTATAAAGAGTGCGATTGAAAAGCCTATTTTGAATAACAATCCAACCCAAAAGCCCCAAATAGGTCCCAGCTGCTAACGACACTGTGTAGAGGTCTGGCACAGGCCCCTTAATCGTCGATATCAGCAGCACTAGCATTAAGAAAATCAGATATGTAAACATCAGTAATCCGAAACTAATCTTTATGTATATAGTAAAAAACATAATAAGGATAAGCAAGATGGATAAATATATATATATATATATATTTTATCTATCTTGCTTATCCTGCCGGCGAAGCCGATCCTGCCTATCATGTTTTTTTGATGCTAACCAAGGATAAAGATTTGGCTGGGTATATTGTAAGGATAGCCAGCCAAATCTTTTAGCCTGTCTTTTGTTCTAGCACTAGTAATTGTTTTTGGAGCTCCTCAGTCACTTGATCGACATGGGTTGTAGATTCGAAAAGACGCGGTTCTCCGAAGTATATATCTATTTTGGAGAAGGGTTTAGGCAGAGCCATCTTGTCCCATGTATTTAAGAACCAGCTGCGGTTTGCTTTCCAAGATAAAGTGACAACAGAAGCGCCTGTCTGTAGAGCCGCGACAGCAATGCCTTGCTTTAGTTGGTGCTTGGGTCCTGTTGGACCATCGGGTGTCATCACTACGACTCTGGTACCCTCTTGGAGAGCATTCACCATGCGACGTAAAGCTCTTTGTCTTCCATTGCGTGAGACATATAGAATTTCGCACTGCTTGTAGGAGCTAGCTAATTTAGCTAGCATACGCCCATCTCGGCTATTGCTAATAACGGCGATATAGTTAAGCTCTGGGGCGCATTTCTTTAACAGTGCAGCAATTATAGCGAGTTTATCGTGCCATAAAATGAGAGCGCACTTTCCTGCGTTGGCTGCTTTTACAAAGGCGTCAAGACCATGGGCGCGACAACGGCAAGTGGCTATGAGCAGCCTGACTGAAACTCTGTAGAGCCATACTAGCACTCCAGGTGAGTGCTCTGCAATCCATTTAATAGTTCGTTGAAACATTAGTTGATTGACTCCGCAATAAGCTGAGAGGGGTTTTTAGAAAATTTTTGGTCTGAAAGTAACTCTTGGATCTTTCGGCAGCCTTGGAGGATTTGGTCTCGTACTGGACCATCCTGAAGAAGTGTAGATAGAGAGCGGCTGATGGATTCTTTTGAGGGAGTATTGACGATGTATTCGGGAAAGAGTTGGTTTTCAAATAAAATGTTAACAATGCAATACCAGGGCAATTTTACTTTAAGGATATTTTTTGCAAACCAGCGGTTAAGGGATGTGAGTTGATAGATAACAACTGTGGGGCAGCCGCAAAGGGCTAATTCAAGAGTAACTGTCCCTGATTTGGCGATGGCGGCACGGCTTTCGCGCATGAGTTCGTAGTGTGCGATTTCAACGGGTACAATGGTTGCTGTGATGGAGAGCTCTTTGAGTAGCAGTTCAATGAGTTTTTTGCATTCAGGATTAGCTGCTGAGATGGCGATGTGGTACTGAGTGTGTTGAGTTGCGGCTTGGAGCATTAGGGGGAGATTGCGAAGGATTTCGCCTTTTCGGCTACCTGGGAAGAGCGAAATGAGTGGGGCATTAAGGGGAATTCCTACCTGCTGACGCCACTGTGTATTGGGTTTTGAGTGTTGGATTTGATTGGCGAGAGGATTTCCTACATATTCAACGCGGAGGTTGGTGCCTTCAAAATGTTTTTTTTCAAAGGGGTAAATGGTCATTAAAAGATTGAGTGTAGAGGCCATTAAGGCTTTTCTTTCTGCTCCCCAGGCCCATATGGAGGGACTAATATACTGTATGATCTGTCCTTGGTAGCCTTTTTTACGTAGAGAGCGGGCGAGGCGTAGGTTAAAGCTGGGCGAGTCGACGAGGAGGACGAGTTTGGGATTTTCTTGGGTGATGGCGTTGCGGATTTTAAAAAATGTCTTTAACAATCGAGGGATGGCTTTAATGACATCAGTGAGTCCCATGACAGAGAGTTGATCGATGGAGATGAGCTGTTGGACACCTTCAGCTTGGAGAGCTGGACCGGTGATTCCTTTGTATGTAAAATCGTTAGCCTCTTTTTTAAGGCCTTTGACTATGTCTGCAGCATGTCTATCTCCGCTCTGTTCGCCTGTGACAATATAGACTAACGACATGCTTATCCTTCTTGCCTACGCAGTAGTATGAGGTTGCGTAGATAGGGAATTAATGAAAAAAGAGGGCCAATGCAGTTGATGGCATCCCTTAGGAGTACAAAGTAGACCAGCATCATAGCACTTCCTGCAATACTAATCCACCAGAAAGCTGGGCTTAGTTGGCTCTCTTGCGAGGTCTCTGCCTGCCACCACTGTACCCAGAATCTAGCCGAGAATAGGATGATGCCGAAGGTGCCAAATAGGTGCCATCCCCAGGTCAGTTGGATGACAGAGTCTACTCCGGGAATACGTGGAGAGCGGAACCACTCCCCTTCCCAGGCAAAAAATCCTACTGTTGCAAGAATAGAGATGATCATGATTGATATTGCAGAATAGAGTGAGAGACGCTTTTCGGAAGGTTCCATTAGGTTTAGGTTTCTCCAGGCAATCACTCCATTGGTGATCTGTGAAATGGCGACATGAAATTGCAATTGAATGGCTGCATGAATGGTCATGAGGATGTTACCAGCTAAGGAGAGTAGCCAAAATGTTCGCGGCACGACTGAACGGTGCAGCCATTCGCTCATGAGCCACTGAATGAGAAAACGCCCCGAAAAGAATATTAGAGGCAATATTCCAAGCGGATAAAGCCAGATGCGCCACTCTTCGCTCATGTCTTAATCCGGTATTTTAGACATCTTTTGCGCATCCAGCGGACAGCTAACATATCTGCTATGGTATTGAAAGAGCGATTAAAGAGAGAGTATTTTGTCTTTCCGTGTTTGCGGTAGCGGTGATTAACAGCCACAGAAGCGACTGTAAAACCTTCCATCTTAAATAGAGCAGGAAGGAAACGGTGCATACCTTGATACATTTTAATCTTTCTTAAGCAAGAAGTGCGAAAGACTTTGAGAGAGCAGTTGGTATCGCGCATTCCATCACCGCAGACACGGCTGCGGACAGTGTTGCCGAGCCATGATAGAAATCTTTTCGATAGTGAATCCCTTCGTACAACACGTTGTCCACAGACCAGGTCAGTGTGAACTGCGACAATTAAAAGGTTTGGGATATCGGCCGGATCGTTCTGAAGGTCACCATCCATGGTAATGACATACTCCCCTTTGGCGGCCTGAAAGCCTGCATCAAAGCCGCTAGATTGCCCGTAGTTGCGGTCAAAGGAAAGGATGCGCATATTAGGACGATGAAGTGAGAGAGCATGCAGGATTTCGAGAGTACTGTCTGTCGAGCCATCGTCAATGCAGATTAGCTCCCAGGGCTGATTCAAACTTTGCATGACAGGCTCTAGCTCAGAAAGAAGTTCAGCGATATTTCCTTCTTCATTTTTTAAAGGAATGACAACACTATATTTCATTTTAAGCCTTTTAATTTTATCGGGCACGGGCACAGGCATGGGCACGGGCACGGGTTAATATTCAAGGAATCCTCTTACCCATGTCACTCCATCCTCAAATATGTGAGGAAGTGTTCCATGGCCTTTAAAACCTGCTGAAGGGGTAATGATCATCTCGGTTAATGGTATGCGTACTCCTGCGGCTTTTCCTTTGCGGACGATAGTGCGTAAAAGTATGTAGCATGCGTCTGTATCGACCAAGGTGTCCAGATTTCCTATATAAAAACGTAATCTTTTGGGTGCGAGAGTTTCTGCAAAATGTAGAAGTGACCATTTCATTAGGAGTGGATTTTTATCTAGATTTTCAAATCCTTCAACTTTTTCTAGATGTGTCACTGGGGCAAATGTTACAGCATGCTGTATCCAGGGAATGTATGCTGCTAAAAGAATGGCTAAATACCCACCTCTCGATAGTCCAGCAACGGCAAATTTTTCGGCTTCAATAATTTTCTTTTCTTTTAAGTCCTCAAGAATTTCTTTAACTTGATTTAAGAAGCGCTCAATAAAATCATCTCCTCCTGCTAAGGAGAGAGCCCAGAGATTCATGGCTCCATTGTTCTCATAATCAGCACCATGAAATGGTAGATCGACAGAAAGGACACGCGTCTTTCCATTCAAAAAATAGTCTACCGGTTGACAAAAGGGATCTGTGTGCAAACTCTCTTTTCCACCAACAGCAAAGTAAAGTAATGTGGGGCATACTCCCTCTTCTAGAGGGATTCCGCGATGGAATAGATCTAATGAATTATTTTGCGGCATCTGCATGTCTCGGTCCATGGCTATGCTGTCTGCGAGGATGAGGATGGGCTGCATGATGGCGATGCTCTCCAGCCTGCTCCATTTGATGGTAGGCATTTCTCCATGAGCAATAGGCTTCGTCTAATTGAGGGTTGACCTGTGAGCGGAGACGAAAAAACTGCATGGCGAGAGTGAATTCTTTGTTTTGCATGAGTTTTGGACGGTGGTGCCGTTTTCCAGAAAAAGGGGTCATGCGATACTGTGTGGAGAGGATAAAGGCAACAGTGGCGCTCATTCTTCTGGGGAAGTGGGAGAAGGAGGAGATAACCACAGCATCTATCAGTACATCGGTTAGGTGCATGATTTCGCCGATATGAGGCGAATAATTTTTTGAAAGAAATTGGGTGCCAATTTCGCGTTCAAGAATAGGAAAAATCAAGCATGAGGAGAGGACAGCGCGGTCTAGTGGACGTTTTAGATCTTTTTTATTAAATTGATCCGCTTTTTCAAGAAAATGCAGGACATCGGATCCATGAGGTCCATTTAAGAAGTGAGTTAGGCTTGGAAAAAGCAGTTCTAAAAGTCCCGATTCGGCCATTAGTTTAAAAAATTGCGTCGAAGAGCCTGACTCTAACATGCGAAAAATCTCTTCTAAAATACGCGCAGGAGCGCTTTTGATAATCTCATCCAAGCACTTGTTTAAGGCCGCTTTTGATTGAGTATGTACCTCAAATTTTAGCCTTGCTTGAAATTTTAGCAGACGAATCATGCGTACAGGATCTTGCCTAAAGCGTACAACAGGATCTCCAATGGTCTTTAAAAGATTTGCGTGAATGTCTTCCCATCCACCTACATAGTCGATGACCTCTTTCTTTTGCGGATCGTAGAATAGTCCATTGATGGTGAAGTCGCGGCGTAGGACATCTTCAACTTCAGAGCCCCATTTATTGTCTTGAACGATGAGATCTCCCTCATTTTCACCTGAGCGAAATGTGGATACTTCGATGACTTTATGGCCAAATCGGATGTGGGCTAGCCTAAAGCGTCGGCCTATGAGTAGACAGGAACGTCCAAAAAGGCGTTTAATATCTTCTGGTTTGGCTGCGGTGGAGATATCAAAATCTTTGGGAGTCTTTTTGAGTAAAAGGTCACGGACGCTTCCGCCAACAATGTATGCGGAGTAGCCTGCTTCGCGCAGTCGTCCGACTACATAGAGAGCATCTGGATCAATCAATTCTTCATCAATTTGATGTTCTGAAAAAGGATAAACGCGCGGCTCTTCAAGAGCTTTATTAGGAGATTTCATGTGAAAAAAGTAAACCGAGTCTAGTTAATTACTTGTTAATCATAGTTCTCTTAGTGATATAACTTCAAGAGGAAGAACCCATGAATTTTCCCAATAATGGACAGCGGCAGACTCTGGTTTATAGAATTTTGTGCTTTCTAAAGTATCAAGCTTTAGTACTGGATAAAAGAAAGTGGGAGGAAATACTAGTCCGTCATTACCTAATAATTCACTGTGTTTATAGAGTATATTTGTTAAATATCGAGGTCCTGTTTTTTGGATACAATGATTGCGCTTGACTGCTTTTTGGTTCTTTAGTTCTTCGACAATCTTCTCTATTAGAGGGTGGCCAGGCGTCGAAGCGAGTAGTGCGTTTCCACATAAGAGGCGATCATTTTCTAGAGGTTCAATGCCTAAATAAAAGCTGTATTCTTGATGAGCAAAGTCAAAGAACTGTGGATTTAGGCATTCAAAATCGGTATCTACGTAGAGGCCGCCGCATTGATAAAGGATTTCGTAACGAAGAATGTCTGATTTTTCGCCATAATCCTTAGCTTCATCGTACTGTTTTCTATTCAATAGCTGCAGATTCTTGACATCTTCATCCGTCCAGAGTCGATACTCCCAACCTTCCCAATTTTGCCAAGTCTGCGTCCAGGCTTTATATTTTTCGGGTAGAGCTCCTCCTAGCCAAATTTGATGAATAATGCGTGGAATTTTGGCTCTGTTTATCTCTTGATTTTGTCTATCTCGATCAAAATCGTAAAGTGCTTTGAAATGATCTTTCATGATCACATAGGGAAGAGTACATCCTTCACGGTACTTTTTCCTATATTGCCGCTCGCTGCGACCATAGCCTTTTAAAGAGGTTTCAAAATCGGGGAAAGTACCTCTAATATCTTCCAATGCATAGCAGGCATAATGAGAGAACAACCATAGCCCACAATAGATTAAGAAACGCATAGGTCCACCTTATTAAGATATTATTACATTCTTTAATAACGCTTAATACTAAACTGTTTAAATAAAATCAAAAGAATAATTAATAAAGGAATAATTATATGGGTGCTATATTAAGTGGAGTAAAAAGTAATATAACCTGTTCATATTCAAAAGTAGTTAATGAGAAAGAGACTAAAAATTCTAAATTATCTCAAAAACTACAGCTTAAAAATACTTTCTTCCCTTTTAACGGTTGGGAGTCTCTCCCCAAGGAACGACAAGTTTGTGCTGATAACGGTAAAAAATGGATGATGGAGCATATGAAAGGCTCTTACGGCCTTATGGAAACTGACGATGGTAGAAAGATTGAAACAATGTACATCCCTCATGAAAATGCCACTAATAAAGTTGCTATTTTGCATCATAACAATGGCATGACTTTAGGAATGATGGAATTTTATGCAGAATATTTTAATACTCTAGGGTTTAATGTTCTTCTTTGCACAATGGGTGGCTATCCTGGCAGCGAGGGTGATACTAGCGAAACTACGTGCTATTTTGACGTAAAAGCGATGTATGATGCCGCTCAAACGGTACAAAGAGATCAGCCGGATGGTCAAAATAACGATAAAATTCTCTTCGTTGGGGTCTCTATGGGTGGTGCTTTAGCCGCTATAGGGGGTTCAGAATTTCCTGGTACGCACGTCTTAGCTAACGTGCCATTTGCCTCAGTTGAGGATGTTGCCAGTTCATATCTCCGCTGGGTCCCTAAAATAATGGTCAATGGGCTTGTAGATTCAGTATTTCCAACAGGAATAAAAGCAGGTGCATACATCACCGATGGATTTAATATTCTCGAAAAGGTGAAGAGAATCGAAGGTGGATACTTTGCAGTACAGGCTGGTAAAGATACTATGATCCCGGCCGATAGTGGCAAAAAACTAGCAAATTCATACGCGATTTCACATCAGAAGAAACCAGAGGATCATTACGCTGTCATGGAAGGTAAGACTCACAATGACAACTTTTTAAAGCTCGGTAATAGAGAGTTCGATAAGCCTGTCCGGCTTAGGGTAGAACGTTTCTTAGCAAGCGTTGGTCTTATTGACATACGCGAGGAAGATAAATTCGAAATAGCTAAACTAGGAGCCAAGGTATAAATATGAGTTTTGTTGTTAATGGTTTTTCAAATGTATTGTCTTGGTCCGTAGGCCAATCTTTCGGAGCCTCTGATAACCTCAGCCAGGGAAGCAGGGTAGCCTCTGAAAGTGCGGCGGATGTCCCTTTAAAAGAGACACAACCACTCCAAATTAAAAATGTTCTATTTCCCTATAATGGATGGCCTCATCTTCCTAAACCTCACCAAGAGTCTGCAGATCAGGGACGTGCTTGGATGGCTGAAAGGCTTCAAGGAATGTCTCATGCCGTGACAACGGATGATCAGAGAGAAATAGATACTGTCTATATTCAGAGTATTATCCCTACAAACAAAGTAGCCGTACTATTCCATGGGAATGGCATGATTGCTGGAAGTATGGTGTTTTATGCAAACTATTTTCATCAATTAGGGTTTCAGGTTGTGCTCTGTACAATGGGAGGCTATCCAGGCAGCCAAGGAGATACGAGTGAATCTACCTGCTATTTTGATGTAAAAGCGATGTACGATACTGCTAAGCAGATACAACATGAAAATGGTGGAGAAGATAATAGCAAGATTCTCTTTTTTGGTACCTCTTTAGGAGCTGCATTAGCGACGATAGGTGGTTCTGAATTTCCTGGAACGCATGTTCTAGCTCATGTACCTTTTGCCACGGCTAAGGATGCAGGAGGCTCTCAGTTACGCTGGGGATTTCAATGGATCGGTAAGGGATATATTCGAAGCCTTATTCCTAAAGGAATAAAGGCTGGGGAATACGTCACTGATTGCTTTGATAGTTGGGAAAAAGTAAAGAGAATCATTGGTGGATATTTTGCTATTCAAGCAGAAAATGACACGATTATGCCAGCTGACAGCAGTAAAAGGCTGGCAGAGGCCTATGCCTTTAGTCATCATTCAAAGCCTGAAGACCACTATACGTTGATGAAAGGTAAGGGTCATGGAGATATTTTTGTTAATTTCCAAGGAAAAGAATATGATGAAGCTACTCGGCTTCGCGTAGAAAGTTATTTAGCGAGTATTGGTTTAATTTAAAATTAAATTTTGTTAAATTTAATTTTGAATTTAACCAGGATACCTTGTGGATACTGCTTTAGATAGTCGGGTGACAGTACGTCTTTTTATTGGGTGTGCTGTCAACCCAGAATTGCGCATTAATTTAACTCATAGCCTTCCTTGGAAACAAGCCTCTATTATGCGTGCGACAGATCAGGACCTACTTTTAGAGACACATTTTCAAAATAAAAGTTATATTGGTCTCTATGTAGACGATCAACAATTTACCCTTCAGCAAATTCGTAAAGACCAGCAGAAAATTAGAGAGCAACTGCTTATTTATTGCCCTAAACTTACTGGAATTGATAAGCTGCCTATCTACGTTTTTCCACAGATCTTTGTCTCGTAACGAATAGGTTCTGCTAATCATGAATCCCAAAATAATCCTGGCTTCCCAGTCTCCACGCCGCGCTGAAATACTTTCTCAAATTAAGGTTCCTTTTAGCGTAGTCCCTTCATCCTTTGATGAAGATAGCTTTCCATATGACCAAAACCCAGAATCCTATGTGCGGGAGCTGGCAGAAAACAAAGCAGAAGTAGTCTCTAAAGCACACCCTGAATCGATTGTTATCGCCGCCGATACAGTCGTTTTCCTTGAAAAACGCCATTTCAATAAACCCTCCTCTTTTGAAGAAGCGGTTGAATTTCACAGACAGCTCAGAGGCCGTTGGCATAGTGTGTGGAGTGGCATCAGCATACGACAGGGAAAGAAGCACTTTAGCGCTGCTGAAGAGACGCATGTACTATTTAATGCGCTCTCTGACGAGCAGATCAAAACGTATCTAAATTCAATTACTTGGCACGATAAATCAGGTGGATATGCTATTCAAGGAAATGGTGGGGCTCTCCTTGTAGCGCAAATCAAAGGCTGTTTCTATAATGTAATGGGACTGCCTGTCAATGCGTTGCAAAAGCTTCTCACCCATTTTGGGATAGATTTATGGCAATTTTTGGCAAAGCATTAATAAGTATAGCAGCTTTAACATTAGCCTACGGATCTCTTTCGGCGGCTCCTCTTGATGAAGCGTCGAGGCATACCATTATCCAGTTGATCTGCAATGGAAAGGATGCGACAAGTGTTGAATTCTATCGCTCGCGTAGTGGTAAAGGGGTTCAAGACTATTCCATGATGCGCGAAATGGGTTTTGCAGTACTTGAGAGAGACGCTCTATCTTCAGAACCACTTGTACAAAGGCTAGCTTTTTTTGGAATAGGACTAACAGCTGACGAACAAGCTGTAGCCTTTTTTCATGAAGTCGTTAAATCTCCTAATCCTGAATTACAGCTTTTTGCTCTTCAACAGCTATGCCGCTACCATGATATCGCTGTGTTAGGATATCTGAACAGGGCAATGAGCTCACCCTATATCCTTATGCGCCTAGAAGCAGCTTTCTTATTGGCAGAAGGAAATTATCCCAGAGCTCTCAGCCAAATTGAAGCTCTGATGTCAAAATGCCCTGATCTGATTTTGCCTATTTTTTCGGAGATGCTGGCTCAAATAGGCAGTGAAGGAGCTCAACAGATATTACGCAAGCAGTTGATGCATCCTTCTCAACAAGTAAGGCTAGCGGCTGTACAGGCCATTACCAGACATAAATTTGATAAACATGTCCCCTATATCCGCACTCTTGCAACCCAGCGGGATCAAGCTCAGGAAGAGGCGTGTGCCTTTGCGTTAGGAGTATTTAAAGATGCATCCGCTGCTCCCCTATTGGTTAAGATTTCCAATTCAGCGGTCGCTGAGACAGCGTTGGCAGCTTCTCTATCCCTGTATCGCTTAGGGCAAACTTCCTATCAAAAAAATATTTCAAACCTTGCCAATCAAGGCAATATCTTCGCTATTCAAGCCCTCGCTCAATGTGATAACGCTAAGGACGACCTCTATCAGCTTTACCAGAGAGGAGATAGTACTATTAGGCTCAATGCTGCAGTTGCGCTATTAAGCCTTAAGGACAGGCGCGCTCCGAGCATGATGATAGACTTTCTCAGTCCGGCTACACCTAATCCTCCCATCCTGAAGGTCATGTCTCCAGGCAAGTCCCTCTATTGTTATAAAACTGTCCCCTTAAGCGCCTACGATACCCCCGATTGGGATATCGCTAGCGAGCTTTATCTCCAGGAGAGAGAGCAGTGGTTACAGGAGTGTTATAACTGCAGCGAAACCGCTTTTCTCCAGCTGGCCCAGCAATTAATTCAGCGGCGGCAGAATGACCTTATTCCAGCGTTATTTGCCATACTTCAAGCATCAACAAGTGAAGAGAGCCTTCAGCTCATACAAAAGTTGAAGGAGATTCCAGGCTATCCCCTAGTCAGAAACTATGCACTGGTTGCGCTACTCCGCAAAGGAGAGAAAGCCACTGCCTATGCAAAGCTTAAAGAGTGGACTCTAGAGCAATCCAAGTTAGATATACTTACTTTTCGCCCTTCGTTAAATCATTTACAAGCTTTCGATAATGAGGCGATCCAAACAGACTTAAACCCTAGCGATACAGCAAAGTTATTTTTAGATTCCCTAGAGGCTCTGATTGCCGAACAAGATGAAGAGAGTATTCAGTTTCTCCTCGAAGGATTAGCCACATCTCATCGCTCTTTGCACCCGATATTCGCTGCCTTACTCGTTCGCCTTACACAATAGAATTAAACGCAAAGGCGCAAAGGCGCAAAGAAATTTATTTGTTTTTCTTTGCGTCTTTGCGCCTTTGCGTTTAATTTTGTTATTTGGAGTTTATTAAGTAATTTTTAGATAATTAAAATATGTTATTATAAAATTGATTTAGTAAGTTAATTAATAGGATTATTATGTCAGAAAAAATTCCAGAAAATGTTAGTCTTCCTCCGGCAATGACAACTCCTGAGATTTCGACTGAAAAGCTTAAGACTGTTTTACCTGAGAAAGTTACTGGAATGCTCTGGACTACTAGCGACCTAAATCCTGTTTCAGCAGCATTCTTAGATAGAGCGTTACATCGAGTCCCGGCAGACCAAACCAAATTTCAACCACAAACAATTAATACTAAAGACTTTACGTCAGATAAAGATACCATTAAAAGATATCAAGAGTATAGCGTTTATCCTCCCTTCCCCCAACAAAAAACACCCTTAAGCCTCCGCCTTGAAAAATTAAGCTATGAAGAGATGCAGACTCTCTTAAATACACATGAAATTAAAACTGATGGGTTAAATATTAACAGAGAGACTTTTAATAAAATCATCCAAACAGGCACTCAGCCCTATAGTAAACTTGCTCCAGACGCACGCAAACTCTATAATGCTATCAACTTTGCTTTGGTAAAAGAGCATTTACAAGATACCTACACACTTGCTCAAAATGAGAAGCCTACGTCTCTCGATTCACTCGGCTTGGATTATTTTGAAATGGAAGTTCAAGATACCTTAGTACGAGGCTTATCCTACTTAGACGCAGATATTGTTAACGGTCAAGAAATTGAAGTTCCTGTGAAAGTAGATGGAAAGTTCGAGATGCGTACCTTTACCATAGAGAGATTCAATATCAGCAGTTATGAAGAAGAAAAGAACATTGATCATCAAGCTGGGCATCCCATATTCTTTTTATTACCCAAAGATAACGATAAAAAAGCAGCTCCTATGCTTATTGCAAGAGGCACACTGCTTGCTGATACGAATAGCCAGGCAGGAGCGAAGGAGTCCGTACATGCTGACACACGCAAAGGAATGGCCTTAAAATGGATTGTAGAAAACAAAGCCTTGTCAAATCGCATGGCAGAAGTCGCTGAAAAATTTGGTCCTATAGATGTGTGTGGACATAGTTTGGGAGGAAATATTGGAAGCATCTTACCAATAGCCTTTCCACACTATGTAAACAAAGCAGTCAATATAAGCGCAGCAAATGTAAGCAAAGAAATTTATGAAGTTTACAAAAACATGAATCCCTTGAACCGCCCCTTGGTGTTTCAAGTTGCAGTCGAAAATGATCAGATTCCCGTTGTAGGCCAAAAATTTGTAGGATCCGTGATAGGAGTTGAGGAGCAAGGAAGAGCAGGAGCGGCCAAGTCAGCAAATACTATTAACCGCCACTTAACCCCATTTAATAACTCTCCTGATGGTGTAAAGTACTTTGTGGTAGATAAAAAGAAGGAGCAAAATGGATTAGGAAGAAAGTTCATTAATAGTACACTAAGGCTTCTCCGCGGTACTAATGCGATTAAAGCATTTAAAAAAGTTTTTAAGCTTCAACCTTCAGATGTCAAACAAAAGAGAATACACACCAAAGATGCAGTAAAAAGCCTTTCTGATATGAGCAAGGCAGAATCATTATCTATATTACCGAATCATTCAAATGATCTTTCTCATAAAAAGCCTTTAGAGATTCTTGGTATGATTCAAAATAATATTGATAATTTTAAAGATAACTTATCTAATAAACAATTTGTGCAAACATTATCGCCTATGGATGCTGCTAAAACACTTATTGCCTTGGAAAGAGACGAAACTACTAGTCGAGATAACTTCATCGCAAACCTCACTGACAATCAAAAACGTTTTATCCTTCAGCTGGCAGCGAGTGAAGCCGATTATAGCTCAGACAGCCAACGCAGTTTTCCCGGACTTCGCACAAACTCTAACAAAGATAATCCAAATACCTACGAACTCACCGTAGGCACAAACCAGATTTAACACAGAATTGAATGGACATTCATGGACGAAAATGGACATCCATGGACTAAAATGGACAGTGCTAAGTCCATCTAGTCCATAAAAGTCCATTTCCGTCCATGAATGTCCACTCGGCTATGCGTTAAATTTCGACAAGGCTTGCTTGAAGAGGGAGGTCATGGTAATCTTGTTGGTTTCTGAAAGATGGCAGGGTTGTGGCTATTCGCTTATTGTGTCTCTTAGGATGTCTCTTTTTTGGTCATTTGATAGCAGAGGAAGCTATTACGGGAATCACGGTTGATCTGCGTGAGCCTGAGTATGCTGATGGTGTGGTGAGCACTTCTTTGGGTGGTGTGATCAGAGCTCCATATGTCCGGATTCAAGCGCAGAATATTCGCTATACTCACGATACTTCGGGTGAAGTAGTCAACGATACCGTAGTCGCTGAAGGCGATGTGAGATTCGAGTCCTTTAGTTATCTTTTTGTGGGGCAAAAGCTAGAATATAACCTCACGAACCAGACGGGCTTTATCTACTATGGGAAAACGTCTGTCTATCCCTGGTTTTTTGGGGGAAAACTGATTCAAATTTGTGCGGATGGGAGTTATATCATCTACGATGGGTACATGACCTCGTCGGAATCAATGTGTCCTGAATGGATGATCGCTGTGGATACTGCTAGGATCTATCCTAATCATGATCTGGTAGCTAAGCAGATCAAGGTAAAAGTGAAGGATTTTCCTCTGTTTTGGGCGCCCAAGTTCTGTGCGAATTTGGATACTTTATGTGACATGCCTGTAAAATTTACTTTAAGATGGGGTGGGAAGCAGGGCTCTCGCGTGGGTGTGAGCTATGAGCTGCTGAGTTGGGAAAATTTAAGTACGCTGCTGCGTCTGGACTATAATTTAAAAAGGGGTCTTGGTACAGGTGGAGAGCTGCATTACCGCTCTCCTGAAAACAATGAAAAATTTGATAGCATCAACTATTTTGCGCATGAAGTAGACCCTGCCAACCCTCATATTAATACGCGATACAGGTTTCAGGGCAGGTATTTGCGTTTCTGGAGAGACGGTAAAACTCTTTTTGAAATGAAATATGACAAGCTTAGCGATAAGATGATGGCCACTGACTATAGTGATCGAGGTCTTGACCTGGAATATGCGCGTAAGACTGACCTGCTTTTGCACCACCAGCAAAGATACTGGCTGGGAAATCTGTTAATCCGTCCGCGCATTAATAGCTTTCAAACGATTAAGCAAGAACTTCCGACATTTAGTACGGCCTCTCTTCCTCTTTCTAATGCTTTGGGAATCATCTCTTCTTTTCAGGCAAATGCCTCCTACTTGGATTTTCAGTATGCTCAAGGTGCGGTAAACGTGCACGACTTTACGGCTACGCGTGTGGAGCTGCATTCGGGTTTTTACCGTCCTTTTGGGAATGGTTATGCTAAAATTATTCCTGGATTGAACGCGATTGGTATTTTCTATGGCAATAAGCCTTACCATGGGCAGTACTGGCTGGCGGCTGGTCTGGCTTCGTTAGATGGTGAGCTTCTTTTATCTAGAGATTATGGCTGGGGAAGGCATGTCGTGCGTCCCTACTTTAACTATAATTATTTAACACAGCCGACGATTCCTCCTGACAGTCATTATATCTTTGATATTTCAGATGGGATCTACCGGATGAATACGTTGCGCTTTGGAACGGTCAATTATTTTCTTGATCCTTTTTCGGGAAGCTGCCAACCAATTGTTTTCCTTGACACCTACGGTTGGGCTCTCATGGATAATAAAAAAATTCCTCATCCGCTGCCCTACTTCACAGCAAATTTGAGTTTTATGACCTTCGGAGTTTTGCAAAATAGTGTATTGGCTACTTGGGACTTATCACACGGTGGTTTTGGCGAACTAAATTTCAAAAGCGCCTGGACGGTTAGTCGTAATTTGGCTACCTCATTGGAATACCGTCAACGTAATGCTTTTTTTTGGAGAAAGGTGGATAGAGAAAACTTTGTTTTAGACTTTTTTAGAAGCGAAAATGAACTGCTGCACTCTCCTCTTTCCGACCAGCGGCGGACTTTATTGCTGCATTTTTTCTATCGAATCAATTATGATGTTGCCTTGGAATGGAATTCTCGTTTTGGATGGGATCGTCGTCACGAGCCGCATTATTTTGAATACGATGTGAATATTCTTGCGTCGCTCCCTGCCCATTGGGAAATGAAGCTTTCCTTTCAACATAAGGAAGTAGATGACCGCTTTGCGGTCTATTTTAGTTTTGGAACAGAACAGAGATAATTATGGATATTCTTGTTATTGGCGCTGGTTATGTCGGTCTTGTGACTTCGACTTGTCTGGCTGAAATGGGTCACCATGTGATCTGTTTGGATATTAATCCGAACAAAATTGCGCGGTTAAATCAGGGGCACATCCCGATTTATGAACCTGGCTTGGAGGAGATGCTCAAAAGGAATATGGCAGCCAAGCGGCTCTCTTTTTCTACAGACTATAGCTATGGTGTGACGCGCTCTCTGCTCTGTTTTATTGCGGTGGATACTCCTTTGGGTGAGAATGGTCAAGCTAATTTGAATTATGTGCTGCGTGCTGCAGAGATGGTTGCAGAGCAAATGGATGGCTATAAGGTTATAATTAATAAGTCGACAGTACCTGTAGGAACGGCAGAACTGGTTAAGGAGACGATGTCGGCAACTTTAGCGAAAAATGGAAAGACTATTGCCTTTGACGTGGTATCGAATCCTGAATTCCTTAAAGAGGGTGACGCAATTAACGACTTTATGAAGCCAGACCGAGTCATTATCGGTGTGGAAAATGATAGGGTAGCAGCCTTGATGCGTGAGGCCTATTCTCCTTTTATGCTCAGCCATGAGCGTCTGATGATTATGGATGTGGCCTCTGCTGAAATGACAAAGTATGCTGCTAATGTGATGTTGGCATCGCGCATTTCGTTAATGAATGAGTTGGCAAGGCTCTGTGAACATTCTGGCGCCGACATCGACCGTGTGCGTAAGGGTATTGGAGCTGATTCGCGGATTGGTTATAAATTTCTGTATGCTGGGGTAGGTTTTGGAGGTTCTTGTCTACCTAAGGACTTAAATGCTCTCCGTTTTCAGGCAGAATCTTGGGGGATAGAGACACCGTTGTTGGATGCGATTGAAAGGGTTAACCAGACGCAAAAGTTACATCTGCTTAATAAAATTATTTCTTATTATGCATCACCTCATCATCTTAAAGATAAAGTGTTTGGAATTCTGGGACTGGCTTTTAAACCCAATACTGACGATATGCGTGAAGCTCCTTCGCTAGTTCTAATCAAAGAGCTACTTCATCATGGAGCTAAAGTTCAACTCTATGATCCTGTCGCTATGGCCAACGCTAAACTACTACTTCCGGATAATCCTGCTATTTGCTGGTGCGAAGATGAGGTTAGTGTTGCTGAGGGTGCAGATGCTATCATCCTGATGACCGAATGGAAACAATTCCGTTTTTTAGATTGTGAACTAGTTAAAAAATCGATGCATGGTAAAGCTTTTTTTGATGGACGAAATCAGTATAATCCAGACAAAATGGCTGCTATAGGCTTTGATTATTTTAGCATTGGGCGCCTTCCCTATTTTTCAACCTCGCAATCGTATGTACACTGAACAAGTTACGTGGCTTCCGCTTATTGAAGAAATCAATACTGCTTTAGATAGCTACTTACAGGTCAAAGAGGCAGAACATGCTCAACTGTATGAAGCAGCCCGCTATGCAGTTTTGGGAGCCGGAAAGAAAATACGTCCACTCCTTTGTCTAGCAGCTGCAGAGATGCTTGGCGTTCCACTTGACCAAGCGCTCCCACCAGCAGTCGCTTTAGAGTTTGTCCATTGTTACTCTCTAATTCATGATGACCTGCCTGCGATGGATAATGATGATTACCGACGGGGTAGATTGACCCTGCATCGCGCATTTCCGGAAGGATTGGCAATACTGACGGGAGATTATCTGTTGACTTACGCGTTTCAGGTGATTGCTGAAGCGTCTAATCTAGATCCACGCACGAAAGTAAGATTAGTTCAGCTCCTTGCGCAGAGCGCAGGAGGAGAAGGCATGGTGGGTGGGCAGGTCCGCGACATAGATGTAGATGGTCATCCACTTGTATTACAGCAGTTAAAAGAGATTCATGCTCGGAAAACAGGACGTTTATTTAAAGCGTCGATTCTTTTTGCAGCAGTGTTAAAGAATGTGGATAGCACAGTGTATGCAGAGTTGGAGGAGATAGCAGAGTTAATCGGATTAGCATTCCAGGTGGCGGATGATATTTTGGATGTGACAAAGAGCGAGGAGAAGCATGGTAGGTCATCAGATATGAGTAATCAGAAGAAGACATACGTGACTTTTTTTGGTGTGGCCGGAGCGCAGAATGAAGTACATAAGTTATTGAAACAGATAGACTTGCGTCTTGATGCCCTCCCCTATTCCGCACAACTCCTTAAAGAGATTATCCATTGGGTTATTGCCCGCTGTTTTTAAAATAAGTAATTTCGTATGATCAACTAAAATAATATAAAAGTTCCAAATGATACAAAAGAATCCCTCATTTCCATTACCTGCACGCATTAGACATATTCCTATTAAACGCATCTTTGACATCCTTTTTAGCTCCTTTGCCTTGGTAGTATTATCTCCCATATTTTTGCTCATTGCCGGATTGATTTCGATAACATCGCCAGGAAAGGTGGTTTATGGCCATGTGCGCATTGGCCGTGGAGGAAGACCGTTTAAATGCTATAAATTTCGTTCAATGTATACCGATGCTGACAAACGACTCCTTGAAATTTTAATTAACTGTCCTGAGAAAAAAGCGGAATGGGAACGCACTTTCAAATTGAAAGATGATCCGCGTGTGACTCCTATAGGAAAGTTTTTGCGCAAGACTTCGCTAGATGAACTTCCCCAATTTTGGAATGTATTATTAGGAGACTTGAGTGTTGTGGGCCCTAGGCCTGTTGTCGCACAGGAGTTGGCTTTTCATTTTAGAGAAAAGTCAGAAAAAATTTTGATGATTCGACCAGGAATGACAGGATTGTGGCAGGTCTCTGGCAGAAATGACACTTCTTATGAAGAGCGTATTCGTTTGGATGAAGAATACATTGATTCGCGATCCTTCTGGAAAGATTTAAAGCTAATTTTTAAAACAGTCATTTGCTTGTTTTCCCGCAAGGGAGCTTACTAACAAAAAAAAAATTAAACGCAAAGACGCAAAGGCGCAAAGACTTAAAAAAAACTTTGCGCCTTTGCGTCTTTGCGTTTAATCTTTGTAGGATATGCAAAAAAATTTTATTCCATCACAAAATCTGGGACGGAAGAGCCTGCTTTGTGCGCTTGTGATTTGTGGGCTTTGTGTTTCGCTGCTGCCTGCTTTGGGATTAGCCTGGAAGCTGCACTACTTTTTGCCTGCGTTAATTATTTGTCTCTATCAGCGCTCATTGGCCTATTGTCTTTGGCTGGCAATAGTATGTGGGCTTTATATGGATCTACTGGGGGGGAATGGCCGTTTAGGGACCTATCCTCTAGCCTATTCAATCACTGTGTTACTATTGTCTCAGTTTAGGTCCTATTTCTTTGCAGATCGTATTTCTACCTTGCCTCTTTTAACAGCGATTGGTTCTGTCTGCGCCACGTTTGTAATTGCCTGTGTTCTTTATTTGACTGACAAGATCTCTATTTTTTCTACAAAAGCAGTCATCTTTGATTTGGGTGTGATGGGTTGTGCCGATGCTCTTTTTGCAACAATGCTATTTGTACTTCCTAGCCTTCTGCTTGGAAAGAGGCAGCGTAAAGCCTCCGATTATTTTCATTAAGAATGGTAATAATGCATTCTTAAGAGCTCATAATGCTCTGCAAGTGATGAAGTTACCAACTCTTGGATTTTATCTTTGGGAACTGAGTAATTATGCAAAACTCGCGTGAAGATTTCAACAGCTGATCCATATTCATCAGGAATGACATCATTAGCTCCAATCGAATAGAGCTGCTTAACATCTTGCATATATCTGGTTCTGACAATCGTATAAACGGTAGGATTAAGCTGTCTGACTTTTTTAATGATCCTGACTGCTCCGGCGGAATCATTGATGACGATGGCAACTGCTGCGGCTGTCTGTATTTGGAGATGGTCTAGGACTGTTTCGTGAGAGGCATCTCCATAATGGATAGGCTGGCCATTTAGCTGTTCTCTACGCACGGTATGGGGATTCATCTCGACAATCACATAGGGGATAGAGGACTCTTTACAAGTATGTGCCAAGGCATTTCCTGAAAGGCCAAAACCAACAATAATCACATGCTTTTCCAGCTTTTGCTCCTCTTTACTTTTAGGGGCGCTATAGCCGCGCTTCAATCTATTTGGCAAGGGTAGCCTGTCCCAAAATCCTGCCCATGCATGAGCGTAGTTGATAAGCCAAGGAGTCAAAGCGATCGAAAGTATGGCTATGGCTAAAAATAGTTGATATTGCATAGGAGGAGCTAAGCCATGTTCAGATCCTGTTTTTGCAAGTACGAAGGAGAATTCACTGATTTGGGCAAGGCTTAAGCCCATCCATGCGGCAGTACGTAGCGGAAGTCCAGCACAGACTCCAGAAAAGGTGACAGCAATAGCTTTTAAGGCGACAACTAAAATAGTCATTCCGATAATCAAGAGTGGATGATTATAGACAAAACTGATATCGAGTAGCATGCCTACGGAAACAAAAAAGAAGCTGATAAATAGGTCTTGGAAGGGAATGATATCGCTGATGGCTTCGTGGCTAAAGTCTGAATTAGAAATAATCAACCCTGCTAAAAAAGCTCCTAAAGATAGTGACAGCCCTGCTAGTTGTGAGGCCCATGCTACAGCCAGACAGATACTGATCACAGTGAGTAGAAAAAGCTCTCTAATGCGTGTGCGGGCGACATGAAAAAGAAGCTTAGGAACGATCCACCAGCCTGCTGCAAAAACAGCGCTGATGATCAGCAGGCCTTCAAGGGCTCGACTGATTAACTCCCAATCCCAGTCTGAGTTTTCACCGGCTAAAATAGGGATAATTAACATCATAGGGACTGCGCAAAAATCCTGAAAGATTAAGATGGCCAATGTGCCTCTGCCATGAGGTGTATCGGCCTCTCCTTTTTGGACCATCATGCGTAAGACGACGGCGGTGCTACTTAAGGCGAGGAGGCATCCTAAAAAAATGGCTTCGCCTGTAGGTCTGCCGATAGCTTTTGCGATAACAAATCCTCCTAGCATTGTCAGGAGTACTTGTAGAACGCCTCCTGCAAAAAAGAGCCTTTTAATTTCTAATATTTTCTTTACAGATATCTCCATACCCACTGTAAACAACAGTAAGATAATCCCGATATTCGATAGAGATTGGACATCCTCTACCTGCTTCACAAGAGCAAATCCGTATGGTCCTGAAATAACTCCGGTTAATAAAAATCCCACTACTGCAGGAATGTGAACGCGGTAACACAATAGCAGCACTATGATTGAAAGGACAAAAATGATCAGAAATTCGTTAATCAGTGGAATCTGTTCCATGGGTCATCTCATTCAATAAAGTAATCAATGAAGTCTTATAATCGATGTAATGATTTTTTAAATCTCGTTCTGTTAATTTGCATAAAATATCTGGCTCTACTCCCCTATTTTCAATCGTCATCCCGTTACTGCGCTCTGCAAGGGAAATCGTAAGATGATAGCGGCGAATTCCTAAAGGATTGGAATGGGTCTCTACGCAAAACATGCCTCCCGCTCCTGCAGTCCTCTCTCCAAATAGCGTGGCGCGATAATTGTCTTGTAGCAGTGCTGGAAAGAAATCTCCTCCAGAAAAATCAAGGCTATTCACTAATACAATGATAGGCTTGGTAAAACGATGCACTGGATGGGGAGGCACGACTTCTAAGCCATAAAGTGGGCAGAGTCCCGACAATTTTTTTCCTGACTTCCATTCGCTTTGGATGTATCCTAAGTACCTTTCTAAGTTTTTGCCCAAGGTTCGATCTACTGGATAGCCATCAATGTCTGAGCCCAGTATTTTCTGCACCTCTTCATCACTGGTAGCCTCCTCAAGCAATGGGAGCATAGTGGCTGCTGTAGCTGCCTCCATATAGGAAAGTGCAAGTCGATGCTGAGCAGTTATCAAGGAATAATCCGTGAGCATGGATGCAAGAGCTAAAAGATAGAGCGGAGATCCGCCAGGATTATTTAGCTGGTCAATAACAAGGACCTCGGCATGCTGCTGAAAGAAATCCATTAGGTGGCCGAACTCTTTTACATGTTCAATGCCTCCACGATAATCTGGAATGCGTACATAACCTGCTAAGCGACGGTTGGGAAGCTCAAAGAGGTAGGCATGGAAATGACTGCTTTCTGGAGCTGTCCACCAAGTACTGCCTAACTTTGGTAAAAAACTTTTTCTTGCTCCTAAAGAGTCTCTATCTGTCAGCTTTAAAGCCTGATATCTGGGCCATAGCATGTCATGTTTTAGTGGGCCTAAAACAGATTTTTCAGAATCGGAATGGTAGACTACTCCTTCGGATGTATATTCCCAGGGCATTTGAAAGGTTTTTCGCTTTTTTTCAGAAAGAACTGTAATTTCCACATTTCCTTGAGGAATCAGATGCCCCAACATACCTTGACGGTGTGTTAATATCTCGGTTGCAAGAGCAATGCTTGTCGATTCATTACCTAAACAGAGCTCTTCTTGCTTAAGCTCTTCCAAAACTGACCAGGCTGACTTTCGATCAAACAGGAGTAGCTCATCTCCTATTTCTACAGGAAAAGCGTTTTTGGGAAGTTTTTTACGGTTGATGGAGCTTAAGAGCAATTTGTGATTCACAGCCTTTACCTTGAAAGGCAGCTGTGCCTCTTCAGTCGAAAAATAAAAAACTTCGAGATGATAGTCTTGACAGCTGTGAAAAAATTTTCGTAAAACTCGATGAAAGTCCTTCACTGTTAAAGGTTTTCGACTTTCTAGCTGCTCTTTTGCCTGTAGGACTTCTCTATCAAGGTCCCACCCCAACATCTCCTGCTTCCACTCTGCAGGAGCATACCTCACCTTGAAAATACTTTTAAAAATCTCTAACTGCAAATGCATTTGATCCAGGGTCGATTCAGCAAATTGTAGAGAGTGTGGGAAAATCAGACAAACTACTAAGATCAAGAGACGCATTGATTTCATATTAAATTATTTTTTTTACTAAAGGTAAATAATTTTTTAATATACGAAAAAGATTGTCAAAAAAGCAAACTAATCCTACGTTTGTCATTGATATGCTTCAGGAGTGCCAAATGCTTGAAGAAACGATTACCTACTATGTACAAAATACCGCATGTAAAGGATTCCTTACATTTGATAATACATCCGAAGATCAAAGACCCGGAATCATCATCGCTCCCGCCTGGCGCGGCCTAGATGAATTTGCAAAAGCTAAAGCCAGAGATCTTGCTCGTTTAGGATATGTCGCCCTTGCTGCAGATATCTACGGAGATGCAAAAAAAGCTCGCTCCGATGAGGAAGCTTTAGCCTTAATGAAACCCTTTTTTCTAGACCGTAAGCTCCTTCAAGATCGTATCCATGGAGCCTATCAAGCAATTCTTGAAACTCCTACTTGCCAACGACATAAAGTCGGTGCTATCGGCTTTTGCTTTGGAGGACTAACTGTCATTGAGCTTTTTCGCTCTGGTACCCCTATCAAAGGGGCTGTCAGCTTTCATGGTGTTTTGGGCAACTCTATCGGAGAAGAGAAAGCTGCCACAGTGCCATTGGCAAAGAATATTGAAGGCTCGCTACTGGTTCTACATGGTCATGACGACCCGCTTGTGACTTCCCAAGACATCGCTAACCTCGAAAACGAGTTGACAGAAGCAAAATTAGATTGGCAATTTCACATCTATAGTAACACTTCGCACGCCTTCACTAACCCTACTCTCAATGATCCAAACAACGGTTTGGTCTATAACCAACGTTCTGCAGCACGTGCGTGGAAATCTATGCAAAACTTTTTCAAGGAAATTTTTATTTAAAATGGAGTTTAATTAAAATGGCATTTCTGCGCATAACTACACTGATTGCATTCGCGCTACTTCTCTTTGTGGGTGGTCTAATCGGCTATTTGAAATCTACTAGTCTCATTTCGTTATTTACAGGCATTCTCTCTTCAATTCTCTTATTCATCTCTATTTGGGCATCTTACCGATCGCTCCCTTGGGGGCGGCCATTAACTCTCATTTTAGTCATTCTTTTAACTCTATTTTTTGGATATAGATTTATTTTAACAGGACATTGGATGCCGGGGGGTATGATGTGTATTGCTGGTATAGTGACACTCTTGTGTCAGCTTAGCTGCCCATGCCCCTGCGCACAAAGTTCCAAAGAATAGACTATTTTCCCAAATAGGAGGGCAAAATGTCTTCTGTTCAAGGGGTAAAGAGTGGCTGTCTGATAGGAAGTCTCATTGAAGATGTGGAGAAAAATACTAAAAAACTCACTGTCTATGCAAATAAAAAAATTGCTTTTGCAGTGGAATGCAAAAAACCCAATTCTTTTTTTCAAAACTTAATCGCAAGATGCACATTGACACCCATTAAGTACTATGATGAAGAAAAAAATAAGTGTAAAACAGTTTACTATAAGCCTGTAACTTCACCAACACTGCCCATCGGGGAAAAAACTGACTCGACTTCAATCGATTGGATGAAACCAATTCAATTACCAGAAAATTGTATTTTTTTTGAGTATGCCAAGAAAAAAAGAAATTTAAAAAATAAAAAAATAGATTTTCCTTTTGAAGCCATTAAAGAATTAAGCGAAATAAAAAAGACATTAGAAGGTTATTCAAAATCCATTTCACAAATTGTCACGTCTGAAGTTCAAATAGATGAAAATAAATACCGTCTCTTAGTTGATGTAACTCCAAATGGTTTAGGAAGTTATATTATTTTAAAAACAATAGAAGGAGGCTCATATAAAAAAGTATACGTTGCTTACGATTTGGACAAAAATAAGATCGTTACAGTAACAGAGACTAAATTTGCTCCCATTATTGTTAGAGGTGAAATCGTCAAAAACCCAGCTGCTATAGCCATTAATGAACATCGCATGCTGCATAAAATTAAAACTGAATTTGATAAATTACCGGACCGAAAACATCGAAAATTTTTTCGTGGAATTCCTAAACCTTACAAAGTCACCTATCATACAATTGAAGGCATCGACTATCAATTCATGGTGATGAGATACTGCAATAAAGAAAATATTTTAAATAGCGTTTTAAAGATAGAATTCAGCGCAAAAGAGATCTGGGACATTATCCTAAAAGCAGCTAGAGTAATACAATTTTTTCACGCAATCAATTACCTTCACCGCGATATCAAAGTTGACAATATTTTTTGCGATGAGGATGAAGGGGGTATTTTAGAAGCTTATCTTGGAGATTATGGTTTTAGTTGTCCAATAGAACTCTTAAATGACGTGCCCCTTGGATCTCCAGGGTATTTAGCCCCTGAAATTCTGCATAAATATTTGGATGAAAATGATAAGGATCTATTTAGCTTTGAATCTGATATATTTGCTTTTGGAGTAACCATGTGGGGAATAATCACGCGTCACTTTCCCGAAGCAAGCGGTCTCATGATTAAAGCGAAAAAGTGCAGAACTGAAAAAGAATTTATTAACCATGTTGACACAGTGTATACAATGATGCAGGCGGATAATCCTGTACCAGACGATGCAACTCATATTTCCTTTCTTCTTCAATGGGCTACATTGTTTGATCGATCAAATAGACCTACCATACAGCAAGTCATAGACTATATCACCGCAAATAGATCAAGTCTCGAATGCGAGACTGAAGTTATTCAAGATAAAAGAGATATAAAAGACCTTGTCGATTAAAACTCATCTAACGCAAAACTTTAATTAAACGCAAAGCCGCAAAGACGCAAAGAAATTTATTTAATAAATAAAAATTTCTTTGCGCCTTTGCGACTTTGCGTTTAATTAAAGTTTTGCGTTAGGTGAGTTACTTAGAGGCAGGCTGACAAAAAAGGTGGATCCTTCTCCCACTTGGCTCTTGAACCAGATTTTGCCTTTATGCTCTGTGACGATCTTGTGGACAATCGCTAAGCCTAGACCTGTGCATTTTTCGCCTGCAGTACCAGAGGCGCTCCCTTTTGAGAAGGGCTGGAAAAGCGTTTCTTGAGCTTTAGCAGGAATTCCGGTTCCATGATCTTGCACAGAGAAAGTAATTTTTTCATCAGTTGCTTTGAGCATAATGTCGATGTTGCTGCCAGGCTGAGAAAATTTAGTTGCATTTGTTAGCAGGTTATTGATGACCTGGAAAAGCTTGCTGCGATCTCCATTGATGATAATTTTAGGTGCAGCATCTTGAAAATCCAGTTTAATATTTTTCTTCTCTGCAACGTCTTTATTAACGAGGATGCTTTCTTGAATAAGCTCTGAAAAATTTAGTTCTTCTAAACGTAGTGTGACAGTACCTGATTCAATTACAGAAAAGTCTAATAGATCGTTGATTAGAGTAAGCATAAAGGTGCTGGACTTTTGGATCAGATCGATCATTTTCAGTGACTTTTCATCAATACTTTCTTTTAATTTTGACATAAGAATATCACTAAATCCAGTAATGACTCCTAGGGGGTTTCTGAGGTCGTGCGCGGCCATTCCTAAGAACTGATTTTTCTGTTCATTGAGTTCTTTTAACTCCTGATTCTTATGCCTGATTTCTGCATAGACTGAATTTAATTTACGATAAGCATCTTCAAGCTCAGAGTTCTTTTGAATGGCATTAAGGTATGTAGATAGCAAAAGATCTGTGACTTGAATGGGGTCTACAGCTAAGTGGTAGGGCTTACCCATTAATACAAATGAGAGCTCTTTACTATTTCCATTCTGTTTGCGAAGCTTCCTATTCTCTAGGATACTATTCATTGTTGAAAGAAGAAAATCGACATTGCATGGTTTTGTCAAAAAAGCATCTGCATAGCATTCAATACTATTGATGACTTCTAAAGGATCTGATAGAGAGGTAAGTAAGATAACAGGAATTTCTTTAAATTTTGGATCTAATTTTATCTGTTTACAAAGTTCATAGCCCCCCATAATAGGCATTTCAATATCGCTGATCACAACATTAGGTAGCGATTGACTTAAACATTCCAAAGCTTCTATTCCATTCTTAGCAAGCGTAGTATATAATTGATGCTTTTCCAAAGCTTCCTGGAGCAATAATGCTTGTGTTAAGCTATCTTCCACTATCAGAATTTCGAGTTTTTTAGTCATTGTATCAGCCATACTTATTCCTTAGTGTAGCAGATTCCTTTGAACGAGATTATTTAGAGTTGCTGCAATATCATTGAGTGGAAGGACCATACGTGCAGCACCTAATTTGATGGCTTCTTGTGGCATTCCAAACATGAGACAGCTCTCTTCATCCTGAGCTATTGTGTAAGCCCCTCTATTCTTCATGGCAAGCAATTCCAAGGCTCCATCTCGCCCCATTCCCGTTAAGAGCACTCCTACACAGCGTGGTCCATATGTTGTAGCCATAGAAGCAAATAGGCTACCTACAGAGGGGCACAAGAAGGTGGAGCAAGTTGGAGAAAGCGAGATGATATTTCTCTCTTTGATTTGAAAGTCAAATCCGTCGGGAGCGACATAACAGATACCTGGAGAAGCTCTCATATTGTTTTCACCCATCACAATGTGCAAAGTAGAATAGGTTTGCAGCCAGTTGACGAATCCTTGAGTAAAGCCATGTGCGATATGTTGGACAATAAAGATGGGAACAGGAAAATTTTTTGGGAGTGAAGAAAGAATTGTTTGTAGCGCTATAGGTCCACCTAAAGAGGCACCAATCGCTACGGCTTCAATTCTATGTTCAGTAACTGCATGTTCACTGGGTGGAGCAGAAGCTATTCTCTTTGTTGTTCGACGTTTTATCAGCTTTACTTCTGCAATAATTTTTATAGTATCAACAATCTCTTTAGCTCTGTGAGAATAATTAGGATCTCCCATTCCGGCAGGTTTTCCAATAAATGCCAATGCTCCGGCTTCTAATGCTTTAAACCCCTGTTCAGTATCTTGAGGATTATAGGCAGAGCTAACAATGACGATAGGTATGGGCTTAGTCTCCATAATCTTTCGAGAGACCTCAAAGCCATTGATTTTTGGCATGAAAAGGTCCATCGTAATGACATCCGCATCATTTGCTTTAAGCCAGTCAAGGGCTTTTTCACCATCTTCAGCGAACCCTACAATTTTTATTGTAGGATCTGACTCAATAATATGAGCAAGTAGCTGTCTTGAAGATTTGGAATCATCTACAACTAAGACTCTAATTGGACTAGTAGTATTCATTATTACCGGATGTTAAGGAGAGTAGATCTCTTTTCTTTTGATTTACTTAATAAGTCTTTACTTCCTTGTACAAGTTTATATTGGCTGATGAGCTCTTTGAGATTAGAGCTAACACGATTTAAGGATTCTAATGCAGTTTCAATCTGCTTAAGCTGCTCAACATGTTGATTAGTCGCGTCATTAATGTTACTCATTGCAATTGTGATCTGCTCCGTCCCTATGAGTTGTTGCTGATTGGAATGAACAATCTGACTGGCTGCTTGTGTAAAGCGCTCCATTTTTTGCGCTAACTCCATCATGGCTCTACTTGCATTTGTAGATTGATCTACGCCTTTTGCAACGGCCTTTGCGCCTTGATCTGTGGCCAACACAGCTGCATTAGTAGCATTTTGAATTTCGCTTAAGAGTGAACGGACTTGAATTGTCGCCCCTTTTGACTGTTCTGCGAGTATTCTTATCTGTTGAGCTACGATGCTGAAACTTCTGCCCTGTTCCCCTGCTTTTGCAGCTTCTAAGGCAGCGTTTACCGCTAATAGATTAGATTGCTCAGCAATTTCACTCACTGCATCCATAAAGCCTGCAATAGCAAGTCCTTTTTCGCTGAGCTTTAGGATACTGTCTGAAATGACTTGCATCCTATCGCGGATCTGATTCATGTCGTCAATAGTTGCAGCAACAGAACTACCACTACTTGTAACAGTTTGGAGAGTTTCTTCAGCATAAGCCAAGACATCCTTAGCTTTATCAGCAGATACATGTGCTGTCTGCTTTAACTCTTCAATGGTGGTTGTTGTTTCAGTCACAGCAGATGCTGTTTCAGTAGCCCCTGTAGATAGCTGAGCGAGAGAGCTGAGAATTTCTTGAGAAGTGGAGGTTAAAGAATTAACCTCATCTTGAATTTCACCAATCATTGATCGCATTTGGATGAGCATATCGTTGAGTGAAATCCCTAATATATCTTTTTCAGAACGCGGCTTGGCTTCGGTCGTTAAATCACCGGAAGCTATAGCTGCAAAGGAGATACACATTGTTTTAGTAGAGGCAATCATTTTGTGCATCGCATCGAGAAGATGCCCTAGTTCACCGCCTGATGAAATTTGGAGTTCGTTAGGAATATTACCTACAGAAATTTGATCGACATTTTCTACAGCATATTCTAAAGGTTTAACGATGCCTTTGATAATGATTAATGTGATAGCAATGAGAATAATTAAAGAAATGATAAGCCAAATAATTGAAAGTGAGATTAGCCAGTCGGATAGTTGTCTAACATTATAAACGTCACGATCTGTATCCGTTTTATGAAGAATTAATAACTGGTCTAATTGATTGATAACTTTATTAACGAGAGGAAAAAATTCACGAGTAGATATAATTTTGAGTTTTGCGATGTCAAAATCTTGATTTTGCATCTCGGTCTGTAATTTTGCTGTTAAAAGATCAAAATTCTTTATCAAAGATTGAGTAGTTTCCCTAACACCATGTTGTTTAATCAATAGATCTTGATCAAACATTGGTTCTTTTTTAGCGTATTCGTTCCAATTTTCATTAATTGATCCATTAATTTTTTGGATATTATCCAATACTTCAGCTCTATTGAAGTTATTTTCAAGAATCTTATTTTGAATATAGATAATTGAATTAAAAAGATCTGATCTAATAGTGTCTAAATACCTGACTAACTGAACACCTTGAGTTAAATTTTCATTCCCCTCTCTTAAATTTTGAATGTTATACATTCCTAATACTCCCATGATGAGAAGGGATATAGATGAGATAAGGAGAATAATCAGTAAGCGTGAACGTACTTTAAGTTTGTTAAACATATGCCTCCAATTCAGGTTTAGGCCTCAACCAATTGTCTAGTCCTACGAAGACTAGTCTGTTTAATATTCTCTTTTTTTAAATCTTTTGTTTTATACTGGCTAATTAATTCTAAAAGAGTGGTGCTGACTCGATTTAAGGATTCGATGGCTGTCTCGATCTGCCTTAATTGCTCTACATGCTGTGTCGTTGCATCATTAATATTACTCATAGCGACGGTGATCTGTTCAGTACCAATTAATTGTTGCTGATTGGAATGGACGATCTGGCTTGCAGCCTGAGTAAATTTTTCCATTTTTTGAGCTAAATCCATCATGGCTCGGCTTGCTTGTGTAGACTGATCAACTCCTTTTGAAACAGCTTTTGAACCTTGATCTGTCGCCAGAACAGCTGCATTCGTGGCATTTTGAATTTCACTAAGAAGTGAGCGAACTTGAATTGTAGCACCTTTAGATTGCTCGGCTAAAATCCGGATTTGTTGAGCAACGATACTAAAACTGCGTCCCTGTTCCCCAGCTTTAGCGGCCTCAAGAGCCGCATTAACGGCAAGTAGATTCGATTGTTCTGCTATTTCACTCACAGAATCCATAAATCCAGCAATGGCAAGACCTTTCTCACTTAGTTTTAAGATACTATCAGAAATAACCTGCATTCTATCTCTGATCTGATTCATATCTTCAATCGTTTCACCTACAGCTGTCCCGCTTGCAGTCACCGTTTGAAGAGTCTCTTCTGCATAAGCTAAAACATCTTTTGCTTTATCTGCAGATACATGAGCAGTCTGTTTGAGCTCTTCAATCGTTGTTGATGTTTCTGTCACTGCGGAGGCTGTCTCAGTGGCTGCTGCGGCAAGTTGAGATTGAGAAGCCATAATCTCTTTAGAAGAACTTGTCAGAACGGTGACTTCTTGTTGCATCTCTTGGATCATTTCTCTTAGCTGATTTGACATGAATTGCATGGATTCTAAGAGACTCCCTAATTCTCCTCCTGAAGTGACTTCAATCTCATTTGAAACATTTCCATTGGCAATGAATTCTAAGTTTTTAACGGCATAAGTAAGAGGGTTAACAATGCTTCTAATAATAAGCAGAGTGATAAGAATAAGTAGGATCATAGAAGCAATGAGACATAGATAGGTCAGATATTCCACAGTATCAAATAACCTGATGTAAGTACTATAATCTCGAGAAGTATCCTCAGCATGTAGACTTATTAATTGATCAATGTTGTCAACGATCGAGCTATATTTAGGAAACAACTCTTTGTTTATAAGCTGATTCAATTGCTGGATATCTATAGGACGCTCTTGCAAATCATTCTCAATTTTTACCAGGGATGCCTCTAGATTTTTTATTAATTGTTGAGTATCAGCCTTCATACTGTGTTGTTTCATCAATAGATCATCTTCAAACATAGGTTCAACGCTTGAATAACTTGTCCAATTTTCATTGATGATTGCTCCAGTCTTTTTTAAATGCTCAACTTGGGCAGATTGTTTTAGATTTCCATTAGCAATTATTCTCTCTTGAAACAGCAGTTGGTCAGTGAGTGATTGCTTTATCACATATAGTCGTTTTACGAGAGCCATCCCTTGAACTAAATTCTCATTTTCTTGGCGTAGAGAGCGTATGTTATAGGTTCCGAGGATTCCCATGATCACTAAAGCAACCAGTGAGAGTGTCAATACGAGAAATAACCTTGATCGTACTGTGAGTTTATTTAACATGATTCCTCTAATATAAGTTTATAATAGTCTTTGAGTAGAGCTTATCAGAGTTTGTTGAGTAAAATGTTCTTTGTCTAGATAAGCGCTAGCACCTAATTCAACTCCTAGCTCACGATCTTCTTGAGACCCTCTTGCAGAACAGATGATGATGGGCAGATTCTTGAGAGACGGCATTTCTCTCACTCTTTTAATAAGGACAAATCCATCCATCCGAGGCATTTCAATATCTGTAAGAAGGAGATCCACAGCTTGCGTTTGAAGAATTTCTAACGCCTCTAACCCATCTACAGCTGTCTTTATTTTATAACCTGCAGACTCTAGGATATTCTTAAGCAGCAATCGTATCGTGATAGAGTCTTCTACCACTAAAATAGTTTTATTAGGCTCTTCCTTATCCTGTAAAATAGTGGAACGAGAAGGACCCACACCACCTTTAACCGTTGTGCGCACTAGGTCAATGGGATTTAAAATCGGAATGACCTTACCCGATTCAAGAATAGTTGCAGCCATGAAATTTTGAACTCGAATACACTGCTTCCCGAGGCTTTTAACAAGAACTTCTCGTTCACAGCGAATAGCGTCAGCGCCTAAAGCAATCGTTTTTTCTTCACACTGGATGACGAGAATGAAGATCGATTGTTCTTTTTGTAAGTCTGATCTTGTGTCGGTTAGATTAAGAATATTAGCAAGATGGACATAGGAGACCGCTTGATTGTCAAAGTTAATCGTCTCGCGATTTTCGACCGATTTTATTTGGCCTTTTTTGATACTAAATACTCTAATGACACTATGAGCCGGTAAAATAAAATCTTGATTTGCCACTGTGATATGAATACCACGAAAAGTTGCTAAAGTTAACGGAAGGACAAGCCTAAAGGTTGTTCCCTTTCCTTTGACAGTATCAATGAATAGATGTCCGCCCAATTTATCTACTTTTTCAGAGACAATTCCTAGCCCAAGACCTCTACCTGACAGATTAGTGAGTGTTCTTGCTGTTGAAATACCAGAATGGAAAGCTAATTTTATGGCTGCCTGTTCATTTAGCTCAGAGGCCTCTTTTTCTGAGATCAGCTTCTTCTTTAAGGCTTCTTGTTTAATTTTCTCAATATCAATACCCTTACCATCGTCAGAAACGGATATTTCAACATTGCTACCACCACTTTCTACAGCTGCAATCCTGACGGTTCCTCTAGGTGACTTATGAACCTTTAACCTCTCTTCAGGAGTGCCTACACCATGATCAACCGCATTGCGAATCAAGTGAATGATAGGATCTTTAATCTCTTCCAATATCCGCCGATCCAGTTCAATATCGCCACCCTCAAATTCCATTTGTACATCTTTACCCAGTTCATGAGAAATATCTCGGACCATCCTCGGAATAACTTCATAGAGTGACGAAATCGGCTGCATAAGTACTTTTTTGATATCGTCAAGCAGAATATCCACTAAAGAAGAGATAAAATAGACATTTTGTTCTGAATTATGTAAGAGTTTAGTGAAAGATTCTCTTAGAGCGACAAGACTTTGCTGTTGAAAATCTAAAAACGTTAATATTTTTTTATATTTATTATGCTCATAGATATCAGACCCATTTCGATTTAAACTAGGTCGAAGTGTTTGAACTTCAGATAAAAGCTTTGAAGATTCTTTTTCTTGGATTTGCAAATCAATAATAATATCTTTGAAATCTTGGTATTGTTGCTGCGTGACAAGCTTTACCATTAGCATCTCTTCAGTCTCTTGAAATAGCTTATCAATCTTCGCTAATGCCATCCGAATCGTCTTCTCTTTTTCTTTTGGAGGCTCTTGTTTTTCGGGCTGCATAAGCTTGTCTAAAGTAGGATGTGCAGACTCAAGAGGCTTTTCTTTAGCCACTGATGGTTCCGCAATTTGTGCATTGCCAGAATTTTTAGCCAATGAGGAGAGCTTTAGAATTATCGCATCCATCTTAGTTTGATCAATGGAACCAGAAATAGCTTGGCCAATGAGATCAAGCGTAGCGTAAAAAGTATCAAACATCGCCTTTGTAGGCTTTAAGAAGCCCTGCTTCCATTCAGAAAGCACACTTTCTAACGATTGGCACACTTCCTGAATGTTACCTTGATTGACAGACCTTGCAGCGCCTTTTAAGCTATGAGCCTCTCGGAAGATCTTTTCAACTAATCTTTTGCCCTCTTCTTCAGGCAGATTCTCTTCCAAAGCCAGAATACCTTCAGAAAGAGCTTTTAGATGTTCGTCAGCTTCAATCTTAAAGGTCTCTAACAGTGTTGCAAAGAACTCTTCTTCACTAGCCATACCACCCCTACTCTACAGTTTCGTCGACAATGAGTTGCTTACTATTCAGTAGCTTCTGTCCATCAAGAATGACTGCTCTATCATTGGTGACTCCTCTTAAGAAATCTTCTCTAATTCCAGTTAGGGTAGGTAAAGAGGGTTGAATATGCTTAACAGGAATATTTTGAATTCCATTAATTTCTTCACATAAAATGCCAAATTCTTTTTCTGCATTTTCTAAAATGATGACTTTATAATCTGACTTTGGATCAGAATGCAGAGAGAAAAATACTCTCAAATCGATGATCGATAGAATGCGACGTCTTAAATTAAATAGCCCATATAAAAATGAGGGTGTCGTTGGGAGAGGAGTATAGTCCTTAAAAGGAAAAACTTCTTTAATATAGATTGTTTCAATTCCATACTGCTCATTTGCAAGTTTGAAAAGCAAAATTTCGACCATGTCCTCAGAATAATCTGTCTTTTCAAGAGGTTTCGCAAGCTGCTCTGCACGCCGTTTTAAAATTGCTTTTTTCTTTTCAATTTCTTGCATCATTTCCTCTTTAATAGAGTCATTAGATGGTCTTTAACCCTCTCCACTGAGAGACCTTCCGTACCAGGTAGAATTTCTTCAGGAGCGTGATTTTCAAGTAACTCTAAAGTTAGTGCAAATTCTTTATGCGCATTATGACGCAACTCCTTGCTCTGCTGTTCTAAAAGTCCAAGTAAATAACGCGCTGAAATTAAATTTGGATCGAGAAAGAGAGATTTTTTTAACGCATTAATCCCCTCATCAGGCTTTCCTTGAGCCACTAAGATCTCTGCATGCAAATAGTGCAGAAACGGATCCAACTTCTCAACCTTAAGCGCTTTTTGGCACCATTCAAGAGCGTTAACTAGATCACCTTTATTCGCGAATATCCGAATAAGTAAGGAGACCTCTTTTAAATTATCTTTTAAGCCCTGAGAATTTAATTTAGATAAAAATTGAGTCAGTTTGGAAATAGCGCCTGGATAGTCTCTCTGCTGGGATAAAGCAATGCACTCATCGTAAATCTTTACTTTTTTTTCTTCTGGCTGCCGCTTTTCATTTAATGGCTTTTCGGAAGAAAAATGAAAATCAAGCACAGGTTCTGAGAGTTTTAAAAAAGCCGGTAAAACCACAGACAGAAGTACATCTCCATCATGAATAGCAGGTTGAGGAAGGGGCGTGATCGACTTTCTAGAAGGAATAAACGTCTCTTTTTCCGGAGAAGGCTCTCTCTTCAAAACTTTTTCTTTCGAAAAAAAACTAGCCCCACTGAAGGAATAGGGAGCCAATTCTGGATCAGATATAAAGGGACATTCTATCGGAGTAACTCCTAACCATCCATGCTGTGTCAATGCACTACGAAGCTGCTGCACTGTTTTTTTAATCTGTTTCTGCGAAAAATAGATCAAAACATTTTGGCACATAATCAAATCCAAATTATTCGTGCCATTGCTTGCATCTGGATAACTATTTTCCGCTAGATTTATATCTGAAAATTTGACCATCTTTTGAATTTCTGGAATTACCTGAAAGTGATCATCATCCACTCTAACAAAGTACTTTTTCATCATTTCTCGAGGTATCGCTCGAAATGACCACTTCTTATAAACCGCTGCTTCAGCCTTTTTCAAAAATTCATTATTGATATCGGTCCCCAATAAATGCACATTCCACTCGTTAATATCGAGCCTCATATAATGCAAAAGCATCGCTATCGAATAGGGCTCTTCCCCAGTACAACAACCTGCAGACCAGATTCTGATGCTTTTATCCTTCTCATGACGTTTAAATATCTCTGGAAGCACCCGGCTCTCTAAAGCTTTAAAGGTCTTTTCGTCTCTGAAAAAATAGGTCTCCCCTATAGTAAGATGATAAGCCAAAACCGAAATCTGCTTATTGTTCAGAGATTGCCCTAACATCCACTTCAGGCAAGACATCATATCCGTAAACTCAAAAGATTTCATGATAGGGATCAATTTTTTCTCTAACTCTCCCCATCTCTCTTCAGGGAAATGCAAGCCCATGCGATCCGCTAGCATCGCAGAAAACTTTACCAAGAGCTCTTCAGGTAACTTATGGCTACTTTTTGTTTTCATAGTGCAATAGCTTTTCCAAATCTATTAGTAATGTAATCTGCTCATCATCCTTTAATACATACTCTACGGCATCCAGTTCAGGCATTACCTCTTGCGCCGGTATCAGCTCCTTTTCAATCGCCTCACGCACCATCTTCACACTGTCCACCCATAGCGCTACACGAGAGTGATCCATATGGCAGAGAATAAAATGATCATTCAAATCCATCTCTTTCATAGGAATATTCAATAACAGCCGCATATTAATGACAGGGATCACATCTCCATGAATATTAATTGCTCCCATGACATCCTTCCGTGGAGAATGAATCGGCGTCATCTCAACCGGCAAAATCACACGATCCACCGAAGTCAGATTAAGTGCGAATTTTTGATCGTCAATCGTGTAGATAAGAATATCCATTGCCACCTAAGACCTACCTAGTTATTCAAGTTAACTAGTAAGCTAAAATTTTAATTATTGCAACCTAGAACCATTCCGATTACTGGGATAGGTTCTAAGACGGAAGTTTCAAAATAATTCTACCGTAGTGTATACAAAAGTGACCTACACTATGAACTTACTATATTAAGGAGAAGTTATGGCACAAGTACCCCCTTCAACAGCAGCAACTCCGAATCCCAATCTATACGTCTACTCGAATCCTAATCTATCCATTCAACCTGGCTTTGCATTAGTAAGTATTGAAGCATTAACTGCCATTAATAAATTGGGTCATGAAATAAAAGGAAAATCAGAATTAACCCAAGAAGATTGTGATTTTGATGTAAAGGACCAATATTTCAGTGAAAAAAGTGCACAATTAGTCTCTATAACACAAGGTATTCTCAATGTACCTAGCACTGCTCCTAATCCCGATACTGTAGAAAATACACCAGATAAAGAACCGCAAATAAACACAGTTAAAGAAGATTTAAAAAAATACTATAGAGCAGAATTCGATATTATTAGTAAAAAAGTTGATATTTTAAGTAAAGATTTTCCTAAAGCTGATTCAGATACTTCTAAAAATGCAAATCTTACTACACTTATTAAACTATCTGAACAATCAGATGAAATTTATTATTCATTACTAAAATTAGATAAAAAAGAAGTTACTACTCTATGTCAACATATGAATCCTGCTGAAACAGAAATGTTGATCAAACATGCTCATATGAATGCATCAAAATATGATAAATTAGCTAATTTAAAAGTATCCTCTAGTACTAATAAGGATGAAAAGGAAGTAAAAGCTAAAAAGGAAAAAAAAGAAGTAAAAGAAAAATTTGAAAAAAAATGGCAAGAAAATATTAATGAACTTATAAATATTCAGAAAAATGCTCAATCCTTATTTAATATACCAGCTTGTAATGAAACATTCACTAATGCGGTAACAAAAGCTGACAAACAACTCTCTCATGAATTTTATCAACTTGTGAGTGAACTAGTAAAAATTGTTAGGGAGAGTAGTCCACAAATTTGTAAATTTGCATATGCAGTTCAAGAGGATCGCAATTTAACCATTAAACAAAAAAAAAACTGGGACCAAGCTCAGACAAGTCATAAAACAATCGTAGAAAAAGGACTCGAGACCTCTCAAGAAAAATTTGAATCTTACGATACAGTCTCTAGCAAGCATCATGCTATCTTCAAAATACTAGTGAATTTTTTAAATCGTATGAGAACTAAAAAAGAAGATGACACTTATGTGTATTTTGATCCCTTACTATCGCCTTCACAACAATATCTCAAGCCTTATGTTATAGCACGTAGAGAGGCCTTATGTAAAGATATAGATGAAGCCTTAACCTCTCTCAAAAATGCTTATGAAAGTAAATCTGGTAAAACTCAAGGACTTGTTAATGAAACAAACCTCTATTGTAAATATGCAGAAGAACAATCTGTAGATTATAAGTGCCTTACGAGTAGTGGAAATTTCCTAACAAATGCGATATCGCAAATGCTCAAAGTTAAGCCTATCGACACTTGGGAATCAAAAACTAGCTTACATAGATATTCTCCTTTTGATCCAAGATTTATTTCAAAAGACGTTGATATTTATAAAGAGTATAATCTAAAGAAGCTCCTCAGAAATGAAACGAAAGACCCTATTAGAGACACTTATACATCTCTAGTTGAAAAGACAGATAAATATTTAACGGTTGATGATTGGAATAAAATTAACAAAAAGCTTGAAGAGTTACATAAAGGTATTCCTATCATTGATCAGTACAATAAAGACATTCAAGAAGCAAGGAGCCAACTACAAAATAATAAAAATCTAAAACAATTTTATGATGACTTAGGTAGCAAAGGCCTTAATACTCCTAAAGGAAAATACGATTCTTATGACCAATTCGCTAGCTATTACTCTGCAGCATACAAATATTGTGAATCAATGATTACAAAATTAAAAAGTCAACTAACATTAGAACCGCATGAAGAGTTCTTGACGACTGGCATAGTAGAGCGACGAAATATGATATTGATTCAGCTTAACCAAGTTGGAGTACTTATCATAGATGCTATGAAAAATCTCACAGACCAAATCAATAATGAGTATAAAGGGAAACGGCATTATATTACTGATGTTAATTTCAAACCAGCAACTGAAGTCAATGTGTTTTCTGCAACTCAACCTAAATTCACTGAATATAAAAAAGAGTAAGTAAATTTACACTCATCATTAAACGCAAAGGCGCAAAGTCGCAAAGAAATTATTTGTTTTCTTTGCGCCTTAGCGCCTTTGCGTTTAATTCTGCATTAAGCTCTTCAAAAATTTACTATAGAGATAGCATAAGGGCATAGCAATCCCCCAAGCTATAGCTAGACAAACTATACCTTCCCAATGAGGTACTAGCAGAGTGACAACTCCTACTTTAATAGCAGCCCAATAAGAGAGAGTGCCGCCTAATGCACCGGTGCCAATGGCGACCCATATATTCTTTCCGGCCCAAGCCAGAGAATGATTAATGGCCGTTGCAAGAAGTCCCCAAAGAGTGATAACCCAGAAAGGAGCTATCCAGTATAGGGATGCGTTTTCGCCTTCGTAAAACATAACCCCTGACACAATCCATAATGAGTCAATAAGTGAACCCATCCAAGGAAGTGTTAAAATAAATACCGTTTCAAACAAACGGTTAGGAACTCGTGCCAGATGCAGTCCCATGATGGCAATATTAAGAATGGGCCCGGCCCAATAGTTACCCTCTAAAACCCATTTAAAGGTCAGTATCCAGCCTAGATAGAATAATCCACTATTGAGAAGCCATCCTAAAATTATGGTAAGGTATTTCATGCGTATACGATCAGTGAGAGTTGATAACTGCGCCATGACCCCTCACAAATAAGCTACGAACAGCACCTATCACCCAGCGAACACCTTTAAAAATCCCAAAACCCAGTATCATGCCGATTAGGGCATATACCAAGCTTTCTAATGTAAAAGAGAGTCCTGGTTCAAAACCAGATAATGTTGACGAAGCGATTTCAGAATCCCCATATCTTAAAAGATAAAAAGGATGCATCCAGGCAGATGAGTCAGAAAGTTTGTTGAATGCTAACTTTAAATCATCAAGTCGTTGTAGCATACCTTGCATGAATTCCCCTTGCGCTCTAAAATCGCTATCAGAATGATTCAAAAACTTGTCAATGTATGCATGGAAGGATTTACCTGAACGAGCCGCAGTTTGTCGTAAAAGAGTGATTTGTAATTCTAACTCCGATAGGTGACCTGAAAGTCTCTGCATATACTGCTGAAAAAAAAGAGGAACTTGAGTCATGACAATTGCGCCTGAAACAACTAAAACCCTATCAATAAGATTCGCAAACATCGACTTAATCAAGGTCCACCTCTAGAAATGTATATTAGCACGTTGACGAATTATAATCATACAGTGTAACAATGGTGAGGAAAATCATGACAAATACTTTACAAAAACTTTTTTTACTCATTGCATTGATACCTTTAGCTCTCTTTGCTGAGGATACTAAAAAAAAAGATGCACTGACTCCCGAAAAATACTATGAATGCATTTCTGCATTGCAAAGTCAATTCAGCAACTATACACAAGTAGCTCAAGCTCTCAGCATCTACCGCATCAACCAGAGCCAGTGGGTACCTATTGCCAATGCCTTCAGAAGAAATGTTACCAACTTAAACGCTCGCATTCAAAAAAAAGCTTCCACAATGCATCCTAGCCCCTTAGATCCTTTTGATCCTAAAAGAGCGAGACAAATACTCAGAACTGAACTTGCTGGCATTGTCATCGAAAGTTTAAAAGCCAGTAGCTATCCTAACGAAACGGGAGCATTAGGAATACTCAATTATCTTATCTCCAAGCAAGAGCCTGATTTCGAAAGTTGCTTCAAAGAGGTTATTACGGATGAATCTCATTGACGGTAAAGCTACAGCGCTCTCTATTCAAGAAGAGTTACGCCAACAAATCGAAAAACTGAACTCAAGACCCCCAAGGCTTGATGTGATATTAGTTGGACACTTTGCTCCTTCAGTCATTTATGTCACAAATAAAACCAAAGCATGCAAAGAAATTGGAATTACTTCCCAAATACATCAATTTCCTGAAGAGACCACCCAGCTTGACCTCTTAAAAACTATTCAACAATTGAATCAAAATCCTTCTGTCGATGGCATCCTGATACAATCTCCCCTGCCCTCTCATATGGACACCAATACCATTATGAGCGCTGTCGACCCAAATAAAGATGTAGATGGATTCCATCCCATCAATCGAGGTAAACTACTCTTAGGTGATCCAAAAGCGCTTGTCGCTTGTACTCCTTTAGGCGTTTGCGAACTCTTAAAACGTTATCATGTAGCAACCTCGGGAAAAAGAGTCACTATTGTAGGTCGGAGCAATATAGTCGGAAAGCCTCTCGCTATTCTTCTTATGCAGCCAGAAACTGGAAATGCAACCGTCACCGTAGCTCATAGCCAAACCTCAGACCTTAAAGAAGTCTGTCTATCCGCAGACATACTCATTGCAGCTGTAGGAAAAGCACACTTAATTGGCCCTGACATGGTCAAAGAGGGAGCTGTTGTCATTGATGTGGGAATGAATGCCCTAGAACCAGCTATTGAAGGCAAAAAACGGCGTGTTGTAGGTGATGTCGATTTTAATGCTGTTAAAGACAAATGCAAACTCATTACTCCCGTCCCTGGAGGTGTAGGGCCTATGACAATAGCGATGCTGCTCTCTAATACTTTAAAAGCCTATATGAACTTGCAAGCATGAAAACAATAGTCCGTTTACTTCTTCTAGCTACAATTCTTTTTAGCTGCAGCAGTCATGAAGAAGAAAAAAATCCTTTAACATTTACCGGCTTAGCGATGACAATCCCCTATCGCATTTTGGTCGGATCTCCCGTTCTAGAAAATCATCGAAATGAAGTCGAACAGATCATTGCCCAAACGTTTGCAGAAATTGATGAGACTTATAATAAATGGAATCCACTTTCAGAACTCTCACAATTAAATAGCGCTAAAGCCAAAGAAAAAATTTACTTGTCAAAAGAGATGAATGAGTTTTTACAAAGAGTCAAAACCATCGTCGTCATGACAGAAGGCCGTTACGATCCAACTATCGAATGCATTCAAACGGTATGGAGAAAGTATCTTCCCCTGCACCAAGAACCACCCCACGAAGAGCTTGCAGCCATACTCCCAGCACTAGGTTGGCACAATGTCCATATAGATAACGGACTCTTTTATAAAGACAATGATGCCACACAACTTGATCTCAGCGGTATTGCCAAAGGCTATGCTGTTGATCTGCTCATTGAGAGACTATCTGCTGCAGGATATCCTAATACCTTTGTAGAATGGGGAGGAGAAGTCCGTGCTCAAGGCCTACATCCCAAAGACCGCCCTTGGAATATTTATATCTCCCGCTTTGAAGATGCCGATCCCACACATGCCATAGCCTATATCTCATTAACCAATCAAGCTATTGCAACAAGTGGAGATTATAACCAAAACTGGCGTGTTGGAAAAACACGCTACTGCCATATCTATAATCCTAAAAGTGGAAGACCCTATCCCATTACAGATACCAGTATTGCCAGCGCCAGTGTCGTAGCTAAAAATTGTTTTTTAGCTGATGCGCTAGCCACAGCAGCATTAACGTTTTCAAATCTAACTCAGGCACAAGTATGGGCAGATTCAGTTACCAAAAACCATCCTGATGTGGCCATATGGTTAATGGCACGCACTACTGAGATCCCTTCAAAAGCTCATACCCTTGCAAAAGAGCCGCAGGTAAATCAGGAAACTCTTTAAAGATCTGAAGAATTTGGTGATGCATGTAACTTTCAATAGCATCTTCTTGGTCATGATCTTTTTGTTTATGCATTGACATTTCAGCCTCAGCCAAAACACGAAAAGCTGCAAGTAACTGATCCTTTTTCTCATCCATAAAAGAGCACTTTGTTTTATATCACTGTGATTCTTATATAAAGTTTCTTGCAGCAAAATGAAAGCACAATTAGAGTGTGTCTGAGTATACCCTCCCCTAAGATCAATTTATTATGAGTAACGCTGCAAATGTCCGAAAGCATAAAGTCGAGTTAAACGATTATGACTTCCAAAGAGATATCAAAATTCGGTTGCTCCTTTCTAAATTGACAGACATTGAAAAATCTATCCTAGAAGAGATCATGGATGGATCGGTAAAGTTTAGTGTTAAACAGCTGTCTGAAACACTTTCTCTTAAACCCGATGCAATCATTCCCTTCATCAAAAAATTAGAAGAGCTAGATTTTCACAAAATGCAAAGTGATCAGCTCACCATCAACAAAGATATGCGCAAATACTTTGCCTATGAGCTTAACAAGTTCTCCTCACACTTTGAGCCAAGTATTTGCCATGTCCAAACCCTGCTCAATAAGGTCCCCATACACAATCTGCCACACTGGTATGCCATTTCACGGTCAGCAGATAATATTTTTGAGGCCATTATTGAAAAGTATTTCCATACCCCAAAATGCTATGCAAAGCATTTAGAAGAGCTTTCTGTTGAAAATCCCTATATCTACAAGCTATATGAGGCTATTCTTAAATCTGATAACTACTGTTTGGATGTTGAAAAAATCATGCGCCAATTTAAGCTTAACCATCAGGAATTCGAAGTCTTGATGTTAGAGTTTGAATATAATTTTTGCGGAAGTCTCTGTTATCGGCGTAAAGGGATTAAGTGGGTTGAGTGCGCTTCACTTTACCAAGAATGGAAAGAGTATCTTCAGATCAAAAGTGAACAATCGCCCATTTCGCTTAAGGCAGAAAAGATAAAAAATAAAACTCCAAATGAATTTTATTTTATCGACGAGCTTAATCGTTTATTGGATTGGATTAATGAAAATCCTTCTTTAAAATCTGCTGAAGAACATTTTCTACACTTTTCCGATCTGTTAGAGTGCGCTCTAAATTTACACCTAGTCACTCGAGATAAGTCCCGTTTATCGCTTGTAAAAGAAAACCTAAAAACGTGGCAGCGTAAAACTAAGCCAGAACAAGCTAGTGCGCTCTATCGGATGATTTTAGGGTATTCGCGCACCGTTCCTTCAAAAATTAACTGTTCAGAAAAAGACTTAAGAGCCATCGAAAAAGAGCTCAAAACCGTAACACGCCAAGGATGGATCTCCTTAGAGAGCTTTATGAATAGCTTGACTGCTCCCATTCGAGAGCACTCGCCCATTGAATTACACAGAAAAGGCAAAAAATGGCGTTATAAGATGCCTGAATATACGGACAGTGACAAAAAACTTATTCAAGAAATCATTGAAAGATACCTCTGGATGCCGGGAATCCTACTTAAAGGCACCCAAGGCAAAATACACTGCTTTTCTATTACCCCCTTCGGTCGCATCACGCTAGGGGATTAGGTAAAAATTAAACGCAAAGTCGCAAACTGGACTTCAGACAAAAATACAAAGAAAAAAAATAACAAGATAGGCAGGATTGCTTCGCGGCAGGATATGAAGGATAATTAAAGAGATAAAGAAAAAAGAACGATATAACGATAAGAACGATAAAAAAATATCGTTCTTATCGTTATATCGTTCTTTTATTCTTTAATTTATCTTGCTTATCCTGCCGCGAAGCGATCCTGCCTATCATGTTACTTTTTTTTCTTTGCGACTTTGCGACTTTGCGTTTAATTTTATACATGCCTTTCTGAAGGACCCTCGATGAAAAAGCTTTTGTCACTGGTGCTAAGCGGCAATTGTTCCGAATGGGTCGTAGTAACAAGCACCTGTCCTGCTTGTCCTAGCCAGCGCATTAAGCCTGCTTGTCTCTGTGCATCTAATCCAAAGCCTATATCATCAATCAATAATAGCGGCTTTTCTCCTTCGCTTTTGGACAGAATCAACTCCCACTCCGCTAACTTTAACGCTATAGCTGCACTTCTCTGCTCTCCTTCACTTCCAAAATGGCGCAGATCCATCTGATCTAACAGGATCAGACAGTCATCTTTATGCGGGCCTATGAGTGTGGTTCCAACTGCCATATCGCGTGCACGTGATGTCTTCCACACTCTGCTCAACTGTTCGCGCTCTATTTCTGCAACTCCAGGCTTATAGGTAAGTGTCAGTGGGGTGGGTTTACCGCTCAACGCTGAATATATGTGGCCTGCAAATGTGGATAGTTTTTCAATAGCTTCTTTACGCACAGCAATCAGGTAGGCTGCGGAATGGGCTAACTCATATTCCCAGCTATCGAGTGTCTCGTTAACCTGTGCTCGAATGAGGCTATTCCTCTGCTTTAAGGCTCGTCCGTAGCGTTTGAGATGGTGACTATAGAGTGGATCCACCTGCAATAGCTGCTGATCGAGATAGTCTCTCCTCAATGCTGGGGGCCCTTTGACTAAATAGATGTCATCCGGTGTTGACGCTACAGCTGTCAATCCTCCAGAGAGAGCACTTAAGGGTTGTTTAGTGCCGTTAATCTGAACAAACCGTTCTGAAGATGTACCATAAACTTTGATTTCCTGATCTATACCGCATTTTTCATAGTGCAGGTCGACGCAAAATCCCTCTTTTCCTCGCTGGATTAGATCATTGAGTTGGTTAGCTCTAAAGGATTTTCCAATCGAACAGAGAAAGAGGGCTTCAAGGACCGATGTTTTCCCTTGAGCATTCGGTCCAAAAAAAACATTTACACTGGGGGATAACTCAAAATAACGACGAGCATACAGTCGGAATTGATACAAACCAAGTCTGACTGCATGCATCCTATTCTTCTGAAAGCCGCATCGGCATTAACACAAAGAGTGGGACCGGCGAGCTTGTCACAATAGGAGCCTCTTCCTGATCTGTGATCACGCCTGGATTAAAGGGATCTTCCACTCCTAAAAGAACGCGCTCGTGCTTACAATGACGCAAGATATCGAGATAAAAATTGGGGTTAAAGGCAATTTCGAGTTTATTGCCACGATAATCGACAGGCATCTTTACGCTGCCTTCCCCTATCTCTGAGGTATTTGCAGCCAATGTCAATTCGCCAGGCGAAAAGGTAAATTTAACGGAGTGACTGGTGTCAGCTGTAAACAGCGAAATTTGTCGTAACAGTGCCATTAACTCTTCGCGATGCAAAGTGACAACCGTGGAAGGTGATGGGGGTATAACGCGATTGACATCGGGATAGTCACCTGCAAGCAGCTTAGAGACAATCGTTGTTCCAGAGGCTTCAACAGCAATTTTATCTTGCATTAAAGCAACTTTAGCCTCTCCCTCTTCTGTCAAATTTTTGAGGATCTCATCGACGGCCTTCAGAGGAATAATGTACCCTGACTTAAACTCTGAGTCAATACTGATGGCTTTTTGGATACGCGATAATCTCTTTCCATCCGTTCCAATAAAAGTGGCGACGCCATTCTCAATCTTTAAATAGACGCCTGTTAAGACAAAGCGATTATCTTCGCGAGACACAGCAAATGCTGTGCGATAGAACATATCTTTCAGATCGGACTGCTTAATGGAGAAGTGGATACTCCCCTCCATATCGGGTAAAGAGGGAAACTCATCTTTATTCATTCCATTTAGCTTAAACTTAGAGGCTCCTGCAATGATTTCGGTAACATCATTTGCATTTGTCGAGACCTCTAAATGTGGGACTGTTAGTTCTCGTACTAACTGCGCCAACTTCTTCGCAGGGAGCGTGGTTGCTCCTTCTTGAAGAATTTTTGCTTCCATCACATATCGGACACCAACCGTCAGGTCAGTAGCTGTTATCACAATTTCGTCGTTATACGCTTCGATCAGTACATTCCCTAGGATGGGTATGGTGCTCTTAGCCGCAACAACATGTTGTATTTTGCTTAATGCAAAGTTAAGCTCTTGCGTAGCGATGATAAATTTCATGGCGCTTCCTAACACATTGAAAGACCAAGATAATAATTTAGCTAATCAGGCCTTGTCAAGTTGAAAAATTCGAGTATACTAAAACTCTTACTCATGAGCAAACACTTGGGAATCTTTTGCCTATAAAAAATTTTTTAATCCTACTACTTAGCACTTTTTTTTTGAACCTGTATGCTGTAGAGACTTACGAAGTTCACTTTACAACCATCGATGACCCAGCTATTATCAATCTCCTACGCTCAACTTCACAGCTTATCGCACTAGAGAACAATCCTCCCTCTACGGCAGCTGCATTGCGAAAAAGAGCCGAAGCCGATATCCCACGCTTCGCAAAAATACTCCAAACACTTGCTTATTACGATGCACAGATCGATCTGCGCATCCAGATCGATATGACGCCTGCACAAGTCATCTTTGATGTGAATCCTGGCGATCTTTTTGTATTTTCTGATTTTGAGGTGACCACTATTGACGATGACTCTTCAGCTATTTGTCAGTGTATAAGCTTGGATGAATTGGAGATTGAGATGGGCATGCCGGCCTATCCAAAAAATATTTTACACGCAGAAGAGCTGCTACTTTTAGAAATAGCTACCTATGGGTACCCCTTAGCTAAAATTAAAGAACGTAAAGTCATTGCAGACGTCGCCAATAAGTCTATTTCTGTGACTCTTGTTATTGACACTGGTCCTCAAGCACGCTTTGGTCCAACGACGATCAGTGGCGCCAAAAAGGTTTGCGACTCATTTTTTCAAAAGAAAATTGCCTGGGGCAATGGAGAGATATTTAATCCTTGCAAGATTGAGGAGACTTTACAAGCCCTCGAAGCTTCATCATTATTTAGTACCATCAATATCACTTTTGCAGAAACTGTTGAAGAGGACAATCTTTTGCCGATGAGCATTGACGTTATGGAAGCCAAACACCGCAGCACAGGTTTTGGCATAGGATATTCTACAATGCGCAGTTTTGGGGTGGTTGGAGAGTATGATAACTTTAACGAAAGACATTTGGGTGAGCGCTTTGCTCTGCGTGGAGCTATCTGGCATAACCTTTTTGATGGGACTTATCTCTATTTAGTGCCCGATTGGCATCGAAGACGACAAGATCTGGTCTGGCTGATGCAGGCGCATCATGAGATTACAGATGGTTATACCGAATCCTTTTTAAGCCCCTCTGTCAGTGTGGAAAGACAGGTAAGTTATAAGTTGAGAACTTCGGCTGGATTTATGTTTAAGCATCTGAAAATCACCGACTCAGACAATAATGGATTATTTAACTTATTTAAAATCCCCTTAAGTTTACGCTGGACAGACGTCGACGACCCCCTGGATCCTTCGTATGGTTATACCGTCACTTTAAAGACAGTCCCTACGCTCGAAATCTTTAATGATCCCTTCTCCTATGCCATTAATACAGTCAATTTCAGTAGTTACCTTCCCCTAGATTACGATGGAGACCTTGTACTCGCTACACGCGCCACGTTAGGTTCAATCTTTGGCTCTAGCCGCAGAACCATTCCCCCTTCAGAACTTTTTTATGCAGGTTCCGAGGAGACCATACGAGGATACCGTTACTTAACAGTTAGCCCGCTAAATAGAAAGCATGAGCCTACCGGCGGCCGCTCGATGATGATTTTTAATGTCGAACTACGAAGAAGTATTAGCGAAAACTGGGGAATCGTATTATTCTACGATATAGGTAATGTTTATAAAGGGACCTTACCCAATTGGAATGAGCATCGACTACAATCGACAGGCCTTGGATTACGCTACGACACACCTGCAGGACCACTACGACTCGATATAGCCCTTCCCCTGAATAAACGAAAACATGTCGACCATAACTTTGAAGTCTACTTTAGTTTAGGACAAACCTTTTAAAGGAACTGATGAAGATTTTAGTCCGCTTTTTACTCTATTGTGCCATCTTAGTGACGATCCTCTATGTCACGCTGCTTGTACCACCTATCAAGCATTACATAGAGAATAGACTTCAAAGGATTGTGGCCGAAAAAACAGGCCTACAATTGACCATGAAAGACTTGAGTTGGCGTCCACCCTTCACAATTGTCTTTCATGATGTCCAGTTGAAAAAAGCAGAGGGCCAAACCCTCTTTATTGAGCGTTTGGACTATACGACTTCGCTATCAGAAATTTTGAGGATTATTTTTACACAATCTACTTTCGAGGTTTCTGATCTGAAGATTCAAGGTTTGCAGATATATCACAAAGAGTTCAATCCTATTAATTTGCTGCTTAAACCCATTATTTTTGAGGGAAGCTTTGCCTACGAACCTATTTCAGATACATTGACAGCCCAAGTTACAGGACAAAAAAAAGCAGAACTTAACTGCCCTGGAAAGACTACACTCTTTCTGAGCCTTCAAAAAGCACAAGAGAAGTACAATACCACTCTCACTATAGATGAAGAAAAGGGGGGTGTACTCCTGAATCCCTTCTGCACAGAATGGGTCGATTCATCCTCTTTTAAAATATTTGCAAGCAGTGATCAGACTTTCCAAACCAATGGACGCATAGAGTTTGAGGTTAAAGGAAAAGACAGCGATGCTTGGAAAATGGAGACGATAGGCGATTTTCATATGGGCGATGAGTGGAAAATTAGCCTGAGTAATGAATTAAAAGGATTTCTTGATGGAAAACAGAACTTAAGTCTCATTATAAATCCCATAACTCACTTAGCTTCAGGAACTTTAGATGCAACTTTCTCCAAGCTCAAAATTACCGCGTCTAGCAAAGGCACAGAACTATTCCATCCAAAAATAGATAACCTACAAGCAACATGGGAAGGTATTGCTGCAGAAGGCACTCTTGATCTTAGCCTATCCCCTCTGCAACTAGAAGGTAAATTAGATCTGAATAAGCTCAACGGCCATATACAATTTATTTTAGGCAAATCTTTCCAAGTGCACTATGAAGAAAAAGACGCTCTAGATACTGAACTCGATCTTGAAGGAGAGTGGTCCTCAAGCCTTTCAAAAATAGCTGTCAACATTAAAGAACTTAAAGGACACATCGCACAACATCTCCTTAAGCTCCAAAAATCCTTTGAAATCTCTTATGAAAATGAACATCTCTCGCTGACTCCCATACTCACTCATTTAAGCGAAAGCACTCTTTATGCTGCCCTCAATGAGATTGAGAACGGCTATGAACTTTCTACCTATGCCCTCAATATTCCTTCCACCCTGATCAACTCTGAAGAAGATACCTATTGGAACCTTAAAGCTCATCTACGCTGGCTAACTTCACTTGAACAGCTCAACATCAACCTTTCAGCCGCTAAAAAAGATTCTAACGAGTCCACTACTATTCAACTCTCTCTACACCCTATGACCGGGCCACCCTCTTTAGGCTACCTTCTCGACATTCACCATCCTCGTCAAGGCCTCTTAACGCTACTTTCTTCTCAAGCCACAAACTTGCAAGCTAATCTTCAGAGCGAAGGAACTATTGATCATCCCTCCATCCTAGCACTATTCAAAGACAATTCCACATTACGCTTTTCAGGAAACACCTCACTCTACTACACACTTCCTGAAACACAGGGTCATATTACTACCTTTGTCCAAGGTACTCGTGAAACCATCCAGTTAAAAAACTTGCAATTGAAAGATCATTTCTTTGAATCGATTGGAAACCTCATCTTTGATATTCCTACACAACATTTTGAAGGCAAATTAAACATTCTCACACAACGTATTCCCCTTAAAGGAATTCTTACATTTGCAGGAACCTCTAAACAGTTTGCCTATGCTTGGTCTGGGGAATATTCTCCAGAAAATCCATCCAAACCTATCTCATTTTATTCACAAGGCCAGCTAACAAACTCTAAATTGATAGGTAATATTGAGGCAGATACCTCCTGGAATGACCTTCCCCTTACTACTGATGGAAAGTATACACTCACATTCACACCAGAACCTAATTTAGATTTCACTCTTCAAGCCATTTACAATGATGATCGAAAATCAGCTACCCGGTTAGGCAACCTCAATATCAAAGCCCATTTCATAGGACCTCCCAAGTCATTGAATGGAGAAGTGACCATCACCGGCTCAAAGACCATCCTCAATGATAATCCCCTCCCTTCTTGGGTACTCACATCTACACTACATTATCCTGACAAACTCGAAACGCTCACCATCGCCTTCGAAAACTCACACAAAATCCAATTGGTCTCTCCCTGGACCCTCGAATGGAAAGAATCTAGCATCCATCTTCCTCCCCTACAACTACGTATGGGCAAAGGAACACTCGAAGCGGAAGGCTATGCAACAAATGATGACTTCAAATTATTCTTCAAAGGGCGTGACCTACCTCTAGCACCCACTAGTCCACCTATCAATGCTAAACTTGCCCTCGAAGGCGCCTTTGAAGGGCCTTGGAATTCTCCACAAGGCCTTCTCCACCTATCACTCGAAGATCTCCAATGGATCGACAAATTTTACGGAAAATCCCCTATCTGCCATGCTTCTGTCGACCTCGCCCTAAAACCTTCCCTGACTACCCTGCAAGGAGAACTTCTCTGCTCTTCCATCGAACCCGTCACCTTCCATGCCAAAATCCCCTCTAATCTCTCACTCTCCCCCTTTAATATAGCTGTCAATACCGAAGCCCCCTTTACACTTGATCTAAAAGCCTCAGGAGCTGTAGGACCCCTTCTCGATATCCTCGTCTCCCATACCGCAGCCGTTAACGGCTTTGTCTCACTCTCCCTCCAAGCTACAGGCACACTCACTAATCCACAAATCACCGGCATCATCGCCCTTAATGATGGTTCCTATGAAAACCTAGAAACGGGCACATTCCTGCACAATATAACCCTAAAAGCACGTGCCGAAGGCTCATCCATACAGATTGAACAATTGGAGGCCAATGATAATAAAGAAGGAACCCTTAGAGGAAACGGAAAATTTCTCATCGACAAAGCCAATAACTACCCCTTCGAAATCCACTGCGACCTCAATAAAATACTCCTACTCCAGACCGATAATGTAAGCGCCTCTATAGATGGAAATCTCCTCTTTAAAGGAGACAAAAATGGAGCAGTGATTTCCGGTACAGTCTTGCCCGTATCTACAATGCTCTATATCCCCGAAGAGATACCCGAAAATGAAACCGTCGAAGTCACCTATATAAATGTCCCCAAAGGAAAAGAGAAAAAAAATAATTTTGAATCTTCTAGCAGCATGACAACCTACCCCATCACCTTTGATTTAGATGTCAAGACCTCCAATAGACTCCATATACATGGACGAGGCCTAGAATCAGCCTGGAGAGGCCAAGCACATCTAACCGGACCCATCACAAACCCTAATGTACAGGGCGAGCTCAAAGTCCAAAAAGGAAATTACAACTATAAAGGAAAAATTTTTGACATCTATCAAGGAACAATTATATTTGCCGGACCATGGGAAACAAAGACTAAACTCTACGTCATCGCTTCGCTCGAAATCGACGACATTCTTGTAGAAGCCATCTTGCGCGGAGCATTAAAAAATCCCACACTCACCTTCCGCTCCAATCCACCCATGCCCCAGCGCGAAATCGTCTCCCATCTCCTCTTTGGCACAGGTTCAGCCGACATTTCAGCCTATCAAGGCAATGAACTCTCCCGGTCTATATCCAACCTATCACAAGGAGACGATACACCTGACATCCTCACTCAAGTTCGCAATCAACTTAATATTGACCGGCTAGATATTAACCGCGAAGTCACCAGCGAAGGCGATAAAGTCTCTGTGCAGCTAGGAAAATACATTTGCAAAGGCGTCTATGTGTCACTCAACAGAAGCCTAACAGAAGAGAGCAACAGTATTGCCGTCGATGCCAACGTCGTCCATGATGTCCGCGCCCACGCCGAAGTCACCGACAACGCAGAAACCAAGCTCCTCCTTAAGTGGAAGCATCACTTTTAGAATTATTATAATGACGCAGAATCAACGGTAATAAACTCATCTGCAGACTTATGGATCTTAGTTTCTTGAGAAAATTTTAAGTAATCAAAGCCTCTGAACGTATTTCGAAAAAGCTTATTATCTGCTTTTAGAGTATCAAGTATAAAAAGCCTGATACAAAGCTCTGTTGTAGGAATGATCTTAGCATATAAATCTTTGGCTTTTTCCCAATGAATAACACTAGCGTGGCTAACTCCAAAACATTTTGCAAACTCTGCATAAGTTTTTTGAAAATACTGACGAATAAATCGAATTTCATTTCCAGTTAGCGGAAAAGGATTTTGACATAAAGTTAAAAGCACACTACGTTGTAACTGGTTATAGTCAATGTCAGGAACTTCTACACCTCTAATCGAATGTACAGGGACATTTAATAAATGAACTGGAAAACCCAATCCATCATACTCAAAGCACTTAATTATTTTCTTTTTCATAGCAATATCCACTTATTCATCCCTAGATAGATTTATCACAGTAATAATAAGCATACCATCATTCTCAAAACTAATAATCACTCTAATCATATCTCCTTGTAGAGATATCCCTCGTACAGCATAATTCCAGGCCTGCCATTCTTCTTTATATTGGTCTTTTTTGAGTTCTCTATAACCTGTCTTTATTACGTGTAACGCATCTAACAAGGTTATATCTCTCTCTAGTTGCCTGCATTCAGCATGGAATGTAGGTATATACTTACCACTTTCTATACATTGACGAGAAAGCTCAAGCACATTCTGTAATTTTGGCGGTCGCTTCACAATGCATCTCTCTTAATTCGCATTGTAAATGATTTACATTTTTTCTGCTAGAAAAGTTTAAGTGGAAGCATCACCACTTTTAGCATCTTCAGTTTTTGGAATAACTAATCTTATGAATTCCTTTAGAGAAAGCAAACTCTGCAGAGGACAGATAAATCAAGAAACATGGAATCATTAAGTTTATTTTGTTCTGAGCAAGATTTTGCTTAAGCCCGGGCTTAAGCTAAATCTTGCTCAACAAGAATCCTACTACAATTAAAGCGAATTTCGAAAGAAGTCTATTATAGCCATCGCCGAATCTATACCTTCAAAGCTTGCCATAATTGCCTCCAATGTATCATCTTATGATACATACTTGGTCTTTTTGTCATACCCGCTAATACGATGATTATGCCTAGTATGTATAGATATATTATACATACATGCATGTCAGGCACAACTTTAAGTGGAAGCATCACCACTTTTAGCATCTTCAGTTTTTGGAATAACTAATCTTATGAATTCCTTTAGAGAAAACAAACTCTCGAGAGGGTATTTATCTAAAAAGCTGTTAAAGGTTTCTAAAC
>JABDDJ010000010.1:54801-58525 GCA_013287645.1 Chlamydiota bacterium
GCTGAATCTACAGTAGGACGACGCATAAAGTCCTCTGCATACACCTGAAGAATTTTTTCTATACGATTTTTCCATTGTTGATCCATTTCTAAAAACTCAGCTAAGGCATAAAGATTGCAGATTAAGCCTAAATTTTCGTTCTCATTGATCTGATCAAGACCCTTCAGTGCTTCCTCAGGGTTGTACATCCCTTTCAAAGTTATGGATATAGCTTCTGGATCGTATTCATCAGTAAAATCATAAGACGTAATTGATTTAAAACTACCCGAGAACAAGACTTCAAAAAATTTGGATCTCGCTTCTAATACAGCCCTATGAACTTTTACTGGTACTATCTTATCTTCTTCTTTGAAATTTAGAAGAAAGATTGCATTGTCATCCTTATTTGTTTTCTGAGCAGCTTCATAGGTCAAAGGAGTAATAGAAAGAGACTTTATCTTTTTAAACAAACTCATAAACGCCTTCAACGAACATTCACCAGTCGCTGCAAACTCTAACCACTCACTATCGAAATCCATATCATTTTTATTACGCTCTTTAACAAATTGAAATTGTTCTATAATTGGCACTAAAAGAGGATTCAGTTCAGAAACACCCAACTCATTTTGTTGAATAATCATACCTTTCCATTTAGGAGACATTCCAGGTATCAACCCATCTACACTTACTCTAATGTTAGAGCATCTTTCGCCTTTAATTTCTTTTTCTAAGAACAAATACAAGTTATTAAGCTCTTCTAAAGAGCTAGGCTTAAGACGAATTTCCTTAAGATTTGTTGCTTTGCTAATCGCATAAGCAAGCTGTCCTGGGAACATAAGGAAAACATTTTTTAAATCGGCATCAAGTTCAAAAGAATTTATTTTACTTAAAGTCTCATCTGAAATTGTATTTAGCAATTTTACATTTTGAGTAAAAAATAACTTTGTACCTACTCGAGTTGACAAAAGTAAATGATTAAATTTTGAGGAAAAAAGATCTTTGGTATCTAATTTTTCTAATACGTGATTGTCTTGTATCACTTCATCAAACGTTGCAGGACTGATTTCCAATAAATGTTCAAAGTGTTCGACGGTTATACATGTTTTCCAATTTGCCGATAATAAATTAATCATTATCAGATATTTAAAATACGCTTCGCCCACTAATTTGATAAATTCTTTTATACTAAACATTGTGCAGTAAGTAAATAAAAAATTAAGATTCAGAATTGAATTTGTCTTACTACCCTTTATGCACAAAATAAAGTCTAAGAATGAACTTGCCAGAGGAGCTATTTTCTTAATAAATGTAGGATATCGTTTAACAATTAAAAGAAGAAATCGTTCTATTCGATCATCTGTAGAGTTGATCATAACCTTTAAAAAATTTGTATTACCAAGGTATGCTCCAACATAATCTCGTAAAATAGGATATTCAAGCATCTGCTCTAAAATATCATAATTTACCTTATTAATCTTCTCCAGATCTTCAGGAGCACAGGAACGTTCTGAAGTAATATAATCTATTAAACTTTGATCGCCCCTCATAGCATTTCAGTAAAGCTTCTAAGAAGATTATATTTTTTAAAAAATAATTTTAATTTGGCAGGACAATTTTTTATATACCAAATGATAGTATCTTTATTTTTTAAGTACTTGCTAATTAGCTTAAATGTGAATTCTTCATTATTAATCAATAGATTTCGGAGGAGCAAAATTGACTTATGATTATCCTCTTCGGGCAATTTTTTGAAAAATTTATAAACTTTAGCTTCATCACTTTCTAAATATTTGAGTACCCACTTTGGTTGACTTTCTATTAGAGATAAAAGATCATTTTTACTAATATATACTGCCATTATGTCTTCAAAATAATATAGCTCTAAATAGTTCTTCAAAGGATTTAAACATTCTGGCTGATGGTATAAGAAAAATTCTGCAAAATATTCGATATTAGGATTTGAATTCTCATTAATGAGACCATCTGCATAGGTAGCCATCAGTTTTTCAAGGCGTTTTTTCCAACTTTGGTCCATTTCTAAGAAGTCTGCTAATCTGTACAACTCACAAAGAAAGATAGTATCAATCTCTTCTTTACAGTTTTCTATCTCTTGAATCGCGTTCTCGTAATCGTACATAGCTAGAAGTGTTATCTTTACTACTCTAGGATCGTAATCCATTTGCAAACTTTTATCTTTTCGATATATCCCGAACAATCCTTTTTCAAAAACTGCTGATCTGGCGGCTAGCACTGAATGATGCACTTGATAATAATTCGATTCATCAACAGAAACTGTAAAATCATATTTTTGTTCGATGGATAAGAGCTTACAAGGATGTGAATTCATCCATTCACAGAAAGTAATAAAGTCTTTTAATGAGCATTCTCCCAGAGTGATAAAAGAGGCCCACTCTTTATTTATTTTATTATTAGTGTACTCTTCTCCAAGATGAAACTGCTCAAAAATAGGTAAAAATAGGGCACTATTCTCTTTTGTAAGCTTCTCTTTCATAGATGGAGACATACCAGGTAAAAAAGGATCAGCGGTAATTTTAATATGAGCGAATTTATCCTCTTTTAGATTTTTTAAGACTTGGTACAAGTTTTTCAAGGCTTCTAAAGTGAAATTTTCAAGATGAATCTCGTTAATATTTTCTGCATTTTGGATTACATTAACCATTTCAGAGCAAAATAGTGGCCTTTCCTCTCTGTTAAGGTCTGGTAAGACCTTTATAGCATTAACGATAGAACCATGAAATTTGCTAATCGCTTTAATATTTTCATGGGCACATAAAACTAAGTCGGAGGGTGTCAAAGACAGCGTCGTCACAGAATGATTTAAAGAGAGTTCTCTGTTTACTCTTATTACTGAACGAATTCCCGCAGAAGATGATAATAAGAAATTTTGTAACTCTTCACAAGACTCTTTTGAATGGTGTCTTCTATATGACATCAGTTCAACAAAATCACGTTCAACAACAACCTGAGCATACAGATTCGAATCTATTTCTCGAATTCGCTCAAGGCATCTTAATAAATAACTAGAAAAGGTAGAATTTTCAAACTTACATTGTTTTAAGGTGTTGCGAGCAATTAAAACAAAATATTCTTTTCCTACATTTGAATGAAATTGTTTCAATCCTTTTATTGCCCACTCGCCATTTACATCAAGAAAACGCTTAACTAAAGAAAGATTGTTCGAGATTGCTTCGTTAAAAAATTGTTTATTGACTCTAAGTATATTAAAAATCGTGATCAAGGATGATTCCTGATCAATTAAAGGTGATAAGTCTAACTGTTCGAAGTAAAGAGATAAAACATTTTTTAAGTCAGGCTCTCTAAGGCATTGGACAAGTATTTCAATGTTTAAATCTGTTATTGACTCTCTGACAGGTCCAAATAGTTTACAAGTTCCAAGCATGCTAAATTTATGTCCTTTATCTGCAAGAAAACGCAATAAACCTTTATCTCTTTTAACCTCTTCCCAGAACCCATCTATCTTGTTTGTTAAAATTAAACCTATAAAGCTGATAGAAGAATGCTTTTCAAAATAATTAGAGAGTATATCGGGTTGATTTTTTATAAACCAGATAAGAAAATCTTTATTATTAATATATTTAGCGATTAGTTTAAAAATAAACTTCTCATTTCTAATCAGTCCATCGCGCAATTTAATTCCTGTTTCAGATAACCCCGTTTTAGAAAATTTGTCAATAGAGAGTATTAAGTCATAAGTCTGGTCATC
>JABDDJ010000011.1:0-844 GCA_013287645.1 Chlamydiota bacterium
AGATGGAGGTTTTTTATGAACTTCAATGTGTATTTAAAAAAAAATACAGGCGAAAGGGTGACGAAGATGGCAAAAACTCTTCATCGTAGCCGTAACTCTATAGTAAATGAAGCCTTAGAAGAATGGCTTAATTCTCACTCTTCTAAAGCTAAATGGCCAGACGGTTTTTTTGACTTTTCACCGATTGAAGACGTACCAAATTTTAAAGAACTTCGAAAAGATCTTAAAGATAACGTTTCAGAGGACCCTTTAGCATGAATTTTCTGCTCGATACCTGTACAATTTCAGATTTTTTTAAAAATATTTCTTCAGTAGTAATACATTATAAATCTGTCTCACCTGAGAATATTTTTATCTCTTCTGTGACTGTCATGGAAATAGAATTTGGCCTTAAGCTAAATCAAGATAGGGCAAAAAAAATTCAACCTATCTGGAAAGAATTTTTAAAACATATCCATATTATTCCATACACTCCTCAATGCGCAGTATTTTCTGCAACTATTCGAGCACAGTTAAAAGCAAAAGGCTTACTTATAGGTCCTTACGATATTTTGCTTGCGGGAACTGCTTTAGCTCATGAAATGACTTTGGTCACTTCAAATACTGATGAATTTATTCGCATCCCTAACTTATGTCTTGAAAATTGGCGCAATTAAAGCCTCAGATTTTAACCTGAGTTTTGGGTTTTTTCAACCTTTGGGCTAGCGTGAAAGCTCTCGCGGATCGATAAATCGCAAGCAGGTCAATATTATAAATATGGACCTGCTTGCGATTTTCGATCCCCGAGGCTTTGACGCAGCCCAAAGGTCGAAAAAACCCAAAATTCAGGTTATTAGCTTAATTG
>JABDDJ010000011.1:854-3478 GCA_013287645.1 Chlamydiota bacterium
ATTGTGGAGTGGGTGAGGTATAATGGAGTTTAAGTTCTTCTTGGTAAAAGAGGAAGATGCCCAGAGAAACTATGGCGAATGAAGGGTAAAAGACTAGAGGGATTTCTTCATGTAAAAGGAAGTACCCATAGAGGGCTGTAAAGGCCGGTGTGATGAATCCGGTAAATGAGATGAAGGTAGCGGAAAACTTCTTAAACAAATAAGCGTACAGATTATAGCAGAAGAAATTGGATATGGCCATCAATGCAAGAGCGCAGATGATAAAGGTAGAGATATCTGTGCTTGGTATGGGATTCCAAACTTCAACAAAAGTCGAATGAACTGTAGTGATGATTCCGCCTAAAAGCATACTAGTTCCATTAGCCGTAAAGGCATTAATGGAATAATTTTGGGTGGCCTGTTTGAGGAGTATCCATCCTGTCGCACTAGCAATCACTGCTCCTAAGATGGCTAGTTCTGGCCAAGAGAAATTCAAAAATGACTCCAGTTCTTGTTTAGCTGCTTCTGTGGTTCCAAAAATAACTGGACTAAATCCTAAAAAGCCAATCAATAGGCCTAACCACTTTTTTTGGGACATCTGTTCTCTAAAAAAGAGGTAGCTTCCTATGGCTGCTACAAAGGGTGAAAGGCTGTAAAAAAAGCAGGTTTTAGTCGAGGAAAGGTATTTGAGTGCCCAGAATTCAAGGGCATTTGTTAAATAGATATTTACTATGGCTAAAGCTAGAAGGCAAAGCCACTGTCTAGTACTTAATTTAAAGGTCGTCCAACCATCTCTCCAAATGTTATAAAGGACCATCAAAATCCCGGCAATGATCATACGGGTCCCAACAAAAAAGAGTGGATCAGTTGTCTCTAGGCTATATTTTCCAATGGTAAATACACTGGCGAAGGCTGCATAAAGTAAAATAATTAAATGCATGGGTATTAAGGCTTCCAGTGTGAAATGAGTTTTTTACGTAACTGTACAGCCTCCTTCGGATTTAGCTGATAGAGTTTTTCATACACTTCTTGTTGCTGTGCTGTGATGTTAGGCAGCGTCTCTTTTTGTGTGAGAAAGTAGGGATGGTAAAGGGCTTTTAATAACTCTTGCAGGATTTCGACCTCATTGGGCGTAATCGCGAGAGCCTGATCAAATGCTTCGACAGCTTGTTTTGGGTTATTAGCCTGAAGCTGTAGCTCTCCGATCTTAAAATAGAGAGTAGGATCGTAAGGCTTAAAGATAGAAGCTTGATGATAAGCTTTGATGGCTTCTTGGAGATTTTCTTGCTTTAACTCGATCATTGCCAGCACTTCCCAGGCTTGGGGATTATTGGGTGCCCACTGGAGCGCTTTATTAATATAGCTTATAGTTCCAGAAGCTAGTCCTGCATTGAGATAGGCTTCGCTATAGGAATCGTCTATACGTATTGCGGATTGGAATTTTTCTAGAGCATTTTCTTTTTTGCCAAGGAGATATAAGGTTTGACCATAGTAGTAGAGTGCCTCAGGAATATGAGAATAGTGCTGAGCGAGTTTTTCGAGGGCTTGTGCGGACTGATAGAGGGCAGGAATATGTTCAACAGAAGGTGCCCTGCCTGATAAAAAGTCTTCTAAAGCCTCTTCTTGTAGAGCAAGGCCGTATATTAACAACTCTGTAGCAGAGAGTTGATCTATATCATAGTCTGGATGAAGTTTTGTTATCCAGGCAGCGTTGTAGGCATCATCATTTCCATGCTGGATAGCAAAGAGAGCGGCATCTAATTGATTTGGAAATAGCTGTGCGCCTTGTCGAGCGGCTGTTTGGGCTAAATCTGGTTTTGATAGGTTGGTGTAATACTGGTATAGGGTGGGCGTGAAAGTGGGGTCATCTTTCCAAAGGGAGGATCGAGCGTCAAAGAGTTGCTGTGCCAAAGGAAAATCAGCATTAATGAGTGCGAGTTGGAAGTAGGCTTTAGAGCTACTGTTATCAAGGCTTTCTAATGGTGGCAGGTCTTTTATAGCATCTTGATAGAGGGCAGTATTTTTTGTGAGGGCTAAAATTTGAGCTAATTTAAGCCGTAGATCCGTCTGTGTGGGGTATTTCTTGAGGAATTCAGTTGACAGAGTATCGACAGCCTTAAAATTGCTAAGATGAAACTTGCCGTTGATGATATCTAATTGGTCTTCGGGAAGTAGTTTATCGTTAGGAATTTTATTCCATTCTTGTTCAGCAAGGTCATACCGCTGTAGTTTAGACCAGACGATGGCGAGCTCTCGTAGATAATCTGAGGGATAAGGTGGTTCTTTTTGGAGTTTAAAGTAGTTTTGCCATGCGTCAGAAGCTTCAATCCATGCGCCTCGCTTGGCCTGGACTTCTGCTAAAAGCGGCCAAAAGGTGAGTTTTAATGTGTCTTTATTAATGCTTTTGTCAAGTTTTGCTTGGTAAGCTAGTAATATTTTTAGTGCATCTTCGTCTCTGTGAAGATGCATAAGCACTTCTGCTTGTAGAAGGGCTGCTTCTAAAAAGGGAAGAGGAGATTTAGTAAGTTGTTCCAGTGCTTTTTCAGGATTATGAAGGACTTTTTCATAATACATTGCACCAGCGAAGTTTTTCGGTGGAGCTAGCTCGGGTGTATTTATGAGCTGAAAAAATGGAGTAAATGTGT
>JABDDJ010000011.1:3488-51594 GCA_013287645.1 Chlamydiota bacterium
AATGTGTGACGAGTAGGATTAAGCATTTTTCCATAGAGATAAAGATCTTCAAATAGACCTTCGGCTACATCATCTTTTCCTAAACGTATTGCAGAAATGGCTGTAGCGCTGATGACTGGTTCTAATTCACCATAGAATTCGGGCAGTTTGCTATGTTTTTCAAGCACTTGTTTATCGTCGTGGATAAGGTAAGAAGCTAGGAGACTGATTGTACTCATCTCATCCGTGAGATGAAGTGATTGCGATAGCCAATTTAAAGCTTCGTTACCATCACCTTTGTTGAGTGCAGCGATTGCTAAGCGTTCATAGACTTCAGTGGGTAGAGCATTTGTTTGGGCTTCTTGATCAATTAATTTCTTTCCTTGCGCGGCATCTCCAGCTGCGACTTCAGAGATAGCTAATGGAATGACAAATTGTGGATCTGAGGAGAGCTGCTTTAGAAAGGGTAGAGCTTTGACATAATTACCAAGTTGATAAGCAGAAAGTGCTGCTAATTTGATGGCTGCTTGAGAATCGGGTTGTAGATGGACGATCCATTGGGCGACTAAAAAAGCTTGATTGTAGTTCCCTTGTTTAAAGAGTAGGTTGGCATCAGCTTGCAGATTAGCCATTTCTTGCGGAGATTTTAAGAAGGAAGAATCGAGGTCAAAGAGCTGTTGAGCCTCTAAAAAATACTTTAACTTATTGAAATCACTTTGGACGATGGCAGAGCTATAGACAATGCTAATTAACTTCTGCATGTTGCGTTTGGTATCTTTTTGGCGATTGGGCGGAGAGAGTACCCAGGCTAATTGCATTCTGAGAAGTGCTGATGATTCGTGACCTTTGATCGACCAAGCTGTTTTGGCAGAGTTCAGAAGGATTTGCGAGTATTGAAACCAAGCTAGATGACTTCTTTCAAGGCTTTTCCAGATTTCGACAAGATCTAGAGCCTTCTTGGAGGAGGGTTGAGGCGTATTTAATAAGTTTGATAACTCCGATTCAATTTTGCCAGCAGTATGGTGTTCTAAAACATCGGGTTTTGCACTGAAGAGGAATTCCAAATGAACAAGCTGTTTAACAGTGGTGAGGTCATCTTGATGCAACGAATCTACAACCTGGTTTTCATAGTGTTGAGCAAGATCGTCGCGTGTTGAGGGATCTTTCAGAAGGTCGTTAATTACTCTGACCAGTTTTTTTAATTCTTGTATCTGGCCTTTTTTAATAAGAATAGCGGATTGTGCAACGATGATTTGGTCTAATTGAGCGAGCTGTTCTTTTGTGCCCCATTCTTGGATGACGTTAACATAGAGAGGCAAGGCGTTGTAGGTTTTTGTGGAGAGGAGAATTTCTATATCTTTAAGTATTAATGAATTAAAGTGAGAAATTTCAAGCGGATAGCGAGCTTTTACATCTGGCACCTGTAAAAGGTATCCATAAGCCAACCTCAGATCTGGTAATGCCTCGACAGGATCTTTATTTTCCGCTCCCTGAATATACGTAAGAGCTAACAAAAAGAGTGTCTGCTCTCTATTTTCGGGATTTTGTAATTCTTTAATTAAGTTTCTGCGAATAGATTGTGCATCTCCAGAAAAGATTGCTGCTCGTGCCTGCTCTTGGACAAATATAGAGGTAGGCAAAAGCTTTGAAAAGGCAGCTTCCATCCAAGGTGACAGATAGTCTGGAGGAGTTAAATCTTTCCAAAAGTTGCTCGCTTCTGCATATCTACTCTGTTGGTATGCCTCTAAGCCCTGAAAAAGGCGCAACCAAGGGTCCTTTTTGTCAAAAAAATCCTTTGATTTTTCAAAAAGATTATTTAAGTCCTTGTTATCGTTTGAAAGATAGGCATTGAGAAACAAATTGAGATAGATCTCTTGTCGGAGAGAATCTTTTGCTGATATTCCTGGAGAAAGAAGTTCTAAAGCACGTTCTAAATGGCCTGTCGAAGTAGCTAAATGATCTGAAGCGCGTAAAATATATGCCTTTTCCAACGTATAACGTCCCTGCGGAATGGCTAATCTCTCAGCGCTTAAAAGAGTGTCGGCATTGTCATAATTTCCGGCTTTAAAGGACTTTAATGCTTTTGAATCAGGTGTAGAACATGAAGCTAAAAAACAACCGCTTAGAATCAGCAATAGAAACAATTTACGCATACTTTAGGTCTTCTATTTTTTAATATTTCTATATACTCAATTGAGTATAGCATACCACAGAGTGATTGAATATAGCTATTGTGCCGGAGAGGGCACTTTATCTGATTTTGGACCCACAGGGGAATTTTTTCCAGTCGCCAGGCTCAAGATGTAGCTTCCTGTTAAAGGCTTTTTAACCATAAGAATATAGCCCATTTTGCTTAATCTTTCTCTCCAAGCAGCTTGTTCAAAATCATCATCGAGCTCTTTATCGAGGGCTTTTTCAATCTCTTCTAAAGATTCTACTGAAAAACTTTGGACTTTATCAGCCATTTCTAGCCGACGACAATTCTTTTCTAAGTTTTGTATTTTGTTAATAGTATTGTTATAAACTCTAGTTACACGATCAACATCTTCTCTTAAATTTTTGATGGTGTCTTCCTGATTTTTTAAAGTCTTAAATTTACTTATTTCGTTCTCTAGTGCTGTTTTTATTGAGTTGTAATGATCTTGAGCGGGCAGGGGTGCGTAATTCAAGTAACTTTCATTATAGATGCCATTTTCATTTAAAATTCGCTCCATTTCTCTTTTAGATAATTCAATGGTATATTTTGATACTATATACTCCTTATATTTCTTCATCTTGTCCTCGTATTCAGCCACTACATTACAGAGTGCTTTGTAACGAAATTCTCGGGCAAATCCGTGATAGATCATTTGAATACCATAAGATATTCGATGGCGTTGTAGGTAGAGATTAGATAATAAGTAAATGACACTGAAGCTTAATGTGCAAAGAGTCGCAAAGGTAGCAGCTGTACCGATTGTTGTAGCAATAGGAGCTCCTATAAGTATTCCAGCAGTACCAGCAATACCCGATGAGATAAGGACAGATTCACTTGCAATCCCTAAAGTGAGAGTGGCGGCGATAAATTTGACAATTTTTTCTGCTAGAGAAAATAGACGTACTTTTTTAGTTTTATGGATTGCCTCTATTTTGAGTTCTAGGAATTTAGCATAAGTATCGATGGAATCGGTGGGGTTGGATTTAGCCTCAGGTTTTTTTTCAAAATATTGCTTTAATTTTTCTTTGTAAAATTTCTCTCCACGATCACCTTTTTGAGATTTTTTACTTGCAATCCAAAATTTACGTGAGCAGACGAATAACGTAAAGAGAGAGGCAGCAATACTGAGGCCTGTATTGACAGAGAGAAGGTTTTCTAAGATATCCGGAGAATCAGAAAATAGATCAGTTTTATTACAAACGAGCTCAAGTAGATCTTGCGTACCGTTCAGGATAGCTTCGAAAATGTCCAATCGAATAGCTTCTAGCTTTTTTTGATTTTTACCTTTGAGATGTTTTTTTCTTAGTTCGAGCGTATTAATCGAGTTAGTAATAACACTTCTTAATATATCTTGTTCTTGTTGTTTAAGACTGTTAAAATAGTCTTTGAATGGAGAAGAGCTACTGTCGCTATCAATTAATGTTTTGAGTTTTTCAATATCAGTTTTTAAAAATCTAATTAAATCTTTGCGGGCAAAAACACGTGAGTATTCGGAAAGTACGATAAAAATTTCAATACTGTTTTTTGAAAGAGCAATTGAATTAGAAAGTGACTTAATTAATTCGTCTTCAATTAGTTTGAAGCCTTTTTCAATCTTACTGATTTTTCCTACCAGTGACATTGCTTTAAAAGCATTAGAAAGTGATTTTGCTTCCTTAATTAATTCTGACAAGTTTTTGTTTTTTTCAGCATTTTCTAATCGGCCTTCGATAACCTTATTAAGTTCGTGATTAAATTTTTGAATCTGAATGAAGTGATTATCAAATTCAACATCAGAATATTTTTTAAATTTATTAGTTAGATTATTTAAATATTCTTGGCGATCCCAAAAATTGTTATTATCTTCATCACGCGTAATAGCTTTTTCTGTATTTTCTCTCCTGAGAGCTTCAGCCATATTCGTAACGCAGATGCTTAAAGACATGGGATCTGGCAGCTTTGGATCTGGCTGCTTAGATTTAGGTATATTTGCTTTAGCCTCTTCTTCAGCTTTTTTTACTAAAATTGTAAGGTCTAGACGATTTTCTAGCTCTTTTATGTTCTTTTGTTCTTCCTTCATTTTCTCTATGTTGCTCTCTTCAAATCGATTCCATAATTTTTTTATGAGTAGAGCTGAGGTACCGGCAACAATAACAGTGCCAACAAAAGATTTTATATTTGTAGACATTGCTAATAATGTCGTCGTAGGCAAAGCAGCTAAAATGAACAGGAAACCGACCCCGATATTCCTATCGAAGGAGACGAAAAAGCTTCTGTCCTTAGAATTTAAGGTTCCTGTTTTAGGAGTATGGCCATTTGGCTCTTGTGGAAGAGGACGTTTAAAACAAGGAAATAAGCTACCTAAAGAATATATATACTGCATAATAAAAGATTAAGAAATAATGAAGCTAACTATAGCATATCTTAGAGTTAAAAACAATGGAGATTTAATAATTTATAAACTTTTTGATTAAAAAATAAAATTAATTCACCTTTCCATAGGAAATTCGGAACTGTTTCCCTAGAAAGAGCATTAGTTCACGGTAGGTCCCTGAAGAGAGCACATGGTCGATAAAAGGATAGCCTTGGCAGTTACCAATATAGAAAATATTACTTTGACTACTGACCAGTCCGTAGATTGAGCCAAACGAGTCGGTAATTAGCGGGACGACGTCGTAGCAGCTGACAAAGTTCATAGAGCTATCAAATCCGTAGGGAGCAATGAGGGTTGAGGAGCCAACTGTGATAATTTTCAACATTTTTTGCTCTTCCGGCGTGAGTAGAGCAATGGCTTTATAGGTGTCAGTTCCGCCCATGCTATGCGCGTAGTGAACAATTTGTCCTCCTTCATGGACACCGCCCATCTCTTGGATGAGATCTCTCCAGAGAGCGGCGATTTTGTATGAATAGGGAGAGAAGCCCATTTTAGAGAAAAGGCCATTCATGAGGTCTCGCGTCCAGCCATCTGTAGGACGAAATATGTAGTGGACATTGATATCTCCATGAGTAGAGGAGATAAGCTGAGCGGCATCGATGACATCTTCTTTGAGGTTTCCCATACCGTTGATAAGAGTGACACGAATGTTATCTCCGATTTCGCCAAGGCCAATAGAACCTTGATCCGGCTCTTGGTTGATGAGGCCTGCCATTTGTAAAAATCCTGGCGAGAAGTTATCGGAGAGGAAGCTATCCCAGTAGGATTCGTGGGACTCAGTAAGAGAATGGTTTGATGGATTGTTAAAGATCCACTGGAAAAATGAGGAAAAGAGACCCGAATTGGATTCTTCATCGAAGTAGATGACGTCACCATCTGATTTAGTAAGACTGATTAATTGCCCTGAGGAGTCGTAGTGAAAGACAGTCAAGTGTCCTTCAGGTTTTTGAGCTTCATCGGCGTTAATAAAGCTTACAAAAAAAAGAAAAAGAGATAAAAAAAGAGAGCAGAAGTATTTAGATGAATTCATAACTACCTCGCAATAAACAATGTACAAATTTAAACGATTATTGAAATAAGCGCAAACCCTATGATGACCATTGTTATAATTGGCGCAGGAGATGTCGGCCAATACATTGCTTCACTGCTCTCGAAAGAAGAGCACAATATTATTCTTATCGACAAGGATAGTAAGAAGTTAGATGAAGCTTCACGCCACCTTGATATAGGTACCAGACATGGTTCTGGAGCGGATTGGCAGCTTTTAGACGATCTATTAGAACTCTCCCCGCAGCTCTTGATTGCATTGACAGAGGATGATGAGACAAATATGGTGGCTTGTTCAGTTGCCAAGCATCTCGGTTATCCCCGCACAATTGCACGAGTAAGGGATAATCATTTTCTCAATCGCATGCGGCTAGATTTTAACTTGATTTTCGATGTGGACTACTTTATTGGTCCAGAAGTGTTAGTGGCTAACGAAATTCTGAAGTATATGATTAGCCCTGGGTCACTGCATGTAGAGAGTTTTGCCCATGGAGCAGTCCTTTTACGCACTCTTACTATTCCAAGCCGCTGGAATAAGCAGCATATTCCTTTAAATGAGTTACCATTGCCTACAGGGGTAATTATAGGCCTGATTCGTCGAGAAAAGTCTCCTTCAGAGGTACGACCGGGCGAATCTAATTTTTCGATTATTTTTCCTCATGGAGATACCTGCATTTTTCCTCACGATGAGGTAACCTTTATCGGCGAAACTGCAGCGATTTCAACGATTCATCATTTTTTTGGAATAGCTTCAAAGTCAGTTAGTTCCGTGGTCATAGTGGGAGGTACTCGGACGACGATTAATCTTGTGCGGCTTTTGGAATATAAATCGATTGAAGTCCGGATTATCGAAAGCGATTATGACAAGTGTGTCAAGATCGCAAATCTTCTTCCTAATAGTACGGTGATCCATCATGATCCTACCGATCTTGACTTCTTAAAAGCCGAAAAAGTAGACGCTACAGAACTGTTTGTAGCGTGTACAGAACGCGACGATACAAATTTGCTGGCAGCGATGTTAGCTCAAGAAGCTGGCTGTCAAAATACCCTTATTGTATTAAATAATACTAGTTATACTCCCCTATTGACTCATCTTGGAATTAATTATGCCGTTTCGCCCCGTCTTACAGCTGCAAACCATATTTTGGCTCAGCTCTATGCAGGGGCCATTACCTCCCTTGTTTCTTTGTATGATAATCAGGCTGAAATAGTCGAAATCGACGTTTCGATGGATGCAAAAGTGACAGGTATACCGTTGACAGAACTTGGGCACATACTCCCGCGCGACTTTCTGATAGCTATGATTCAAAATCGAGGGAGGATTTTGATTGCACATGGAAATAGGATTATATCGCCTGGAGATACAGTTATTGCCATTACCAGTCCAAGGCATGTTCCTGAACTACATCAGATTTTTTAAAATGTTATACAAAGAAATTTTTAAAGTTCTCTCGTTCTTTCTCTATACCCTAGCAGCAATACTTTGCATCCCTTGCGTTTTGGCGATGTACTATGCCTATCTTGTCCCGGCGGCAGAACATCCCCAAAAACACTCTGTCAATGCATTTTTTCTCACAATTCTTTGCACACTCATTGCTGCAGCCATTTGTCATTTTTTGGGTCGTTATTCACTTGGAAAGCTCTATTCACGCGAAAAAATCGCTACTACGGTTTTGCTCTGCATGATTGTACCGGCCCTTTCTGCCCTTCCATTTATTTTTAGTGGTACATTGACAAACTTTTTTCAAGCTTATTTTGAGGTTGTTTCGGGATATACAACAACAGGTAGCACAGTTTTGAAGGCCAAAAACTACGACGCTAACGGGTCGGAAATCCCCTATCAGATCACTATTGCTGGCGTGATTCCTACGACATACACGTTCTATGGAACTGTTGAGCCCGTGGTAGAACCTTCAACGGGTAAAGTTCTCTATTCTGGGATTAATGCAGTTGGAAAATCACTGCTTTTTTGGAGAAGCATGACACAATGGTTAGGTGGAATAGGGATTATTGTCCTATTTTTGCTGGTTTTTCCCCATTTAGGCATAGGCGGCAAAATGTTTTATCAGGTAGAGGCTCCTGGATATCTTAAGAAGATTGCATTTGCACTTTTTAAAATATATCTCTTCCTGACAGCAATGGAAGTGATACTTCTCATGCTTACCAATCATTCTCTTCCTTTTTTCGATGCGTTGACAATCTCATTTTCAAATCTTGCCACAGGTGCATTCAGTATCAAAAATCATAATATAGCTTCGTATAACAATGCTTATACTGAGGCTGTAGTGATGCTTTTTATGGTCATTGGCAGTATTAATTTTGCTCTCTACTACTTTGTTTCTAGAGGCAAAATTTTTCGCTTATTCAATAGAGAACTTTTTATTTATTTAGTGATTTTGCTGTTAGGTAGCTGTTTTGTGAGCTGGGCCATTCATGGCACCTCAAATTATACCTGGTTTGAAGCGATTCGTTACGGCTCTTTTCAAGCTGTTTCTGCCAATAGCACAACAGGATTCTTTTCAGCTGATTACGATAGTTGGCCTTATGAAGCTCAAACAATGATGCTAATACTCATGTATGTGGGTGGAATGGCCGGATCGACTTGTGGAGGCATCAAAATTATTCGCCACTACATGCTATTCAAAATCGTTCAATATAAAACTGAATCGATCATCCGGCCAGAAGCAGTCAAAGTCTTCCGCATTGGAAATCGAGAAGTAGACTATCAAACACAGGGCAGTGTTCTCTGTTTTTGTGTGATTATCGTCTCTCTCTCTGTGATCTTTACCTTTTTGCATATTTTGGACGGCATCGACCCAGAAACTGCCATTGGGATGGTTGCCGCGAACATCAATAATGCAGGCCTAGCTTTTCGTATGGCAGGTCCGACAGAGTCCTATGCCTTCCTTTCTAACTATAGTTTAGTGCTTGCAGCCCTTCAAATGATCTTCGGCCGTCTGGAATTTTATGCGGTTCTGGCTGTTCTAGTGCCTGCATTTTGGAATCAGAATGGTTGATTTGGGCATGTTCTCACCGGCTCTAAACGCGAAGGTCGCGAAGAAAGCGAAGAAAGCGAAGAAAGCGAAGATTAAACGCAAAGGTGCGAAGTCGCAAAGAAAAAAATAACAAGATAGGCAGGATCGCTTCGCGGCAGGATAAGAAGGATAATTAAAGAGATAAAGAAAAAAGAACGATATAACGATAAGAACGATAAAAAAATAAAAAAATATCGTTCTTATCGTTATATCGTTCTTTTATTCTCTAATTTATCTTGCTTATCCTGCCGCGAAGCGATCCTGCCTATCATGTTATTTTTTTTTGTGTTAATGTATCTTTGTCTGAAGTCTAGGCAAATCCGCAAGAAATTTGTTTTCTTTGCGCCTTTGCGTTTAATCTTCGCCTTATCATTCCAAACCCATCACTTTACGCAGAGGGACAACAAATCGTTCCATGGTATGGTCTCGTAAAACATTCATGTTTACTAAATACTCTGGCCAATTCTCAGGGTTAATATTAGGCACAAACAATTGCCAGCGCTTCAGTTTACTATAAAGATCATTTCCTGCTCTGCTCCAGTAATGATTAATGACTAAACGATCGTAATAGACCCCATTTGTTGCTCCATGAGAATCTATAATGGGTTCTTTATTGGAATTTACTTGATAAAAACCTTCTTTATAAGTCACGTAATGAGGGTGATGGCAGCCACTAACATGTTGTGGGCAAACAATAGATTTTGTTCCTAAATGGGTCGGCCGATCAAGAGGAGCTGTCCTAACCAAAGATTCAATCATGAGTTTATTAGGTTCTAGATCCAGAAGTCCTGAATGCCCAAAAAGTTTCCAATTAAATCCGACTCCTCCAAACTCTTCGTAGTCTTCTAAAATGTCAGGAACATTATCGCTGCTTATGGGCGTCAAAAATTCATCAATATCAATTAAAGCTAGCCATTTCACCTTTCCTTGAGAACGTAAAATGCAATCTTCATAAGCATCAGTTTGAACTTTATAAAGCCAGTTCTCCCACGAAACTGCAAGATACGGCCATTGAATTAACTCCACTTCGCCTTGGTTAATATATGGTTGCAATACAGAAGCATAATTATCTGTGCTGCAGTTGTTAAATAAATAAAAGTGCTGGACTCCAACCAGTTTGTGAAATTCAATCCATTCTTTTAAGAAAGGAGCTTCATCTCGAAAAATGGCTCCAATGGCGAGTTTATATTGATAGTCTTCTGCATTTAATGTCCAAAAGTGAATGCTCAACAATAGTGCCAAGAATGTCTTCATCAATACTCATTGAAATCAATTTCGGGAAGATCATTTTCAAAATCACTGCCTAACAAGGTGGGAGGGCCTGTCCATACAGGCCAAGGAGGAGTGGGGAAATAGACCTTGAAGTGTCTGAAAACATCACTAAAATCAAAGATACCCGGAGTATTGTTGACAATAGGCCTGATCGTCGTTCCAAAAATTTCATTCGTGGGAAAATAATCACAATCATGCAAAATGATAAATCTCGCTTTATCTTTCATATATTTGATTGTTTCTAACCGTGCCAGCCATGGGTGTTGATCGACAAAACAGACATCAACGCTCAGCTTCGACAATCCCAAATTGTTTAGGAATTCGATCCAATGTTGGGGATTGTCAATATCCTCAAGAGATTTTCCGGGAACAAAATTGAATATGTGCCATTCTGAATCGCTACTATATTTCTCACTAAATCTCTGAAGCCACTCTAAATTATCATCTAGGGAAATTAACAACCTCTTATTCTCTTTGCAAATTTCGTGGAGCATATCGGTGCTTCCATATCCACATCCAAATTCGATAATCGGTCCGCTGGTGTGAGAGGCTATTTCATAGAGCACGGGTTGGTGTGTATAGTACGCATTTGTCCTATGAAAAAATTCAACATCCGCATTCAAAAGGATTCCCCAATATATAGAGATAAAGAAAACCCATTTTGTATATTTAAACATCAAAACACATCCTTGTCGTCAATACCACGCGTGATATACCTGTTGACGTAAATAAATTCTTTCTCCATTCTCCCGGCAATAACGCATTCATAATCCCATGACAATGAGTTTCATAAAAGCTTTTTTTTTCATTATTTTTATTGCGAATCAACTCATCGCAATCGAAGGAAATTATAAAATTGAAAGTGCTCTTCCGGGCTATGACGGTGAAAAAAAATTTTATCTTTTAACTCTTTTTTTACCTTATAATCCCACCATTGTCTCTTATGCATCTGATTCAACAGCTAAAACAAGGTGTAACTACTGGTGGCCTAAGGGTCTCTTTTTTTCTGCTTCGGATTATTCTGGAAATTCCTGTGATCTTTTATGGATAGATAGCACAGGAAATGAACTCGATACCCTTCGTAATGCTGCAGAAAGGGTAAAACAAGCTAGTGCAATTTTTACAACCACTCATTTTTTTAATCAAAGCACTCATCAGGGTGATTTTTATGATTTAAAAAACTTTTTGGAGTCATCGGGCTTTACCCTTCTTGGGCACTGGTACTGGGAAAATCAAGAAGGGCAAGCGATGTTTATACGAAGTGATCTTTTTGCAGCGGCTATGAGGTCATTAAACTATACTCCTTCCAATTTTGTTGTAGCGTCGAGCGCTTCTCAAAACAATCTAGAGCAATATTTTCGGAAAGCAACTAATAAATCCCCGATACATAAAATCAATGAGATCGATTTTATTTATATGATCAATTTAGATGAAAGACCGGAAAAATTTACCGAAGCTTCTCATGAGCTAGCCATTTTTGGAATTTTTCCTTATCGATTTTCTGCAGTTAATGGCTGGAAACTATCCACAGAAGTTCTCAATCAAGTCGGGGTAAAATTCACCTCGGACTTTGGTCAAGAAAAGTTTCTTGGATCAATTTATAGAGAAATTGATGGTCAAGAGTATCTTGGAAACGAAATCTTACGGTCTAATGGTGAGACTTTTTTTACCCTTGGAATGTCTCGAGGGGCCATAGGAATTGCCTTAAGCCATCTATCCATTCTGCAAGACGCCTATGATTCCGGGTATCAAACAATTTGGGTGATGGAAGACGATGTGGAGGCCATAGAAAACCCAAGATTACTATCTGGACTGATCCAAAAGTTAGATAGCCTTGTCGATGATTGGGATGTCTTATTCACGGATACTGATACCAAAGACCGCAGTGGAAACCATGTTCCCTGTCGTGCTGTTGCTGCCAGGCCCAATGTGAGTATCGAGCCCTTGTCTTCTTTTTTCCAACGCTTCTACTATATCAACGGCGATTTTTCGAGAATTGGTATGCGCTATGGAGCTTATTCCATGATTGTCAGGCGTTCAGGGATGGAAAAAATACTACACTATTTCAAAAACCATGGAATTTTTATCCCTTACGATATGGACATTTGGTTAAATTCAAATTTGAATATGTACAGTGTCACGAAGGATATTGTGTCACATAGAGCCGGAGCCCCCACAGATAATAGTGAACCACATTATTTGAAAAAGAAAAATCAATGATAAAGAAAATTTGTTTACTTCTCTTTATTATTTTTCATCCCCTCTATTCGTTTCAGGATAATGAACTAGCAGAATTATGGTCCTCTATTGCTGATGTGACAAATCCTACGCTAGCAGAGTATAAATCCATTCAAAAATACCTCAAAGATGGCGCAAGAACTTACCTGGAACCCCTTGCTTATCACGACAGATTTATCCGTATACGGAACCTCCAGCTCATAGGCACTAATAATGAAATGCCCATTTTTGAAAAGCATAGCTATAATATTAATGAAAAATCAAAGAATCGATGCATCGTTTTATTTGCCTCCTACAATGGTATTTATCCCCATAAGGCGCGCAGACTTCTTGCAGAGTTAGAGGCATGCGGTTATAGCGGTCATGTTCTATTACGCATCGGAGGGTTTCCAAACTTAGAAAACGGCGGGCTTAAAATCTGCTACGTTCCCTATGCCTTTAAAGTGGCTTTTTTGCAAGAAGCTCAACAGCTAGGTTATAGTGAAATTCTTTGGCTCGATATCGCTATGCATCCTCTGACTAATTTAGAAACTCTATTTTCAATAATTAATGAAAAGGGGTATTTTTTCACCAGCGTCGGTTTTTTGTCAGATAACATGAGCACGCACCTCCCTGAGGCGGCTGCTACCCTTGGGATCATTCCTGATTACTACAATCGAATTCCTCATATCTCTTCCAGTGTTATTGGAGTGAACATGAAAAATAGCAAAGCTGTCAAATTGCTAGGAAATTGGTTTGCAGAAACTGAAAATCTCTTTCCTTATATCACCTGTTGGCCCGAGGAATTAAGTCTATCTGTTATCGCGTGGCGTTTGCAATGTAAGCCCTATTCTTGGTTTGGCAATTGTGTATGCGGAGAACATGAGTTACAAATGCCCATTGTTCGGCAACGTCCACTTCAATTTTATATCGATCCAGTGAGATAGACTAGGATTTGATCCAAATCCCCCATTTATTGGTTTCGTGAAACTCAATAAATCTAGTGCAATTCTCATCTAGCCATTTTACAGCACTAGCATTCGACGGCCAATCCAGATCATCAAAAATGATCACCCCACCTTTTCTAACTAGAGGAACCCACTTATTGACATCCAAATTCGCAGCTTTTTCCGAATGGTTGCCATCGATATGCAGGATGTCTATATTGGAGATAGGCGGAGCTAACTCTGATGTTGTCTTGATAACGACAACTTGATCAATAACAGCAAATTCTACTACTTTTTTTTGAAAGTCGCGCATAATTTTATCGTGATCAAGTTTGCCCCACCACACTAGATGGGCACCTTCCATGCCATCCGTAGATTCAAGACTATTCCAGGGATCGATTCCATAGATGCAACCTTTTCCAGTAACTTTTAGAGCCGCAGCCATGGGAATGAGCGATTTACCTCCAAACACACCTATCTCTACGACTGTTTTTGGCTCCAACATAAAAATCAGATCAATCAAGATAGAGGCTTTATTGATAGTACACCATCCAGGTAGATGCTCCATATAACCAAAAACATTTCGTTTGACTTGTTGGATAAGGGCATTCCTATCTTTTTCCTTTAGAACAACACATTCATAATAAGATGGAGGTGTATTGCATGGTTCATTATAAAGGTCCATAAATTACCTAAGAATTCGTGGTTGATTTCTGATCATAGACATTCATATCAAGCCTGCGCAAGGAATAATTTTATGTTAAGGTTGATAATTTTTTTGGTTTTTATTCCACTTCGTTGTTTCGCTTCTCTTAATGAAATGAGCTTAGAAGAGAAGGTAGGGCAATTATTGATGGTGCATTTCAATGGTGAAGCGGTCAATGAAGATGCGAGATTTCTTGTCCAAAATATAAAGGTAGGGGGAATTATCTATTACAACTGGTCTAATGGGCTGCATTCTCCCGAACAAGTTAAAATTTTAAGTATAGGTCTTCAACAACTCACTGCTTTTAATCGTAATCCAATTCCTCTGTTAATTGCCGTTGATCAAGAAGGGGGCGCTGTCACCAGGCTAAAAAATGGGTTCACGCATTTTCCTGGAAATGGTGACTTGGGCAAAACTTCAAATCCACTTATTGCAAAGGATGTTGCTCTTGCAATAGGTCAAGAACTGCAGGCTGTGGGTATCAATATGAATCTTGCACCCGTTGTAGACGTAAATCCTAATAATTCTGTGATTGGTTTGCGCTCTTTTGGAGATGATGCGGAAACGGTTGTAGCCTTTGGAAAACAAGCCTTAAACGGTTATAAGGAAGCTCAAATCATCGCAACGCTTAAACATTTTCCTGGCTATGGCAGTGTTAAGGTCGATCCGCATGCGGATTTGCCTATCGTGTATAAATCAAAAGAAGAATTAGAAAGAGTTGATCTATTACCTTTTGCAAAATTAGCCTCTTCTGCTGACGCGATTATGACAGCTCATATCCTCGTACCGGCTTTGGACCCCGAGAACTGCTCGACAGTGTCTGAAAAGACTCTAAACTACCTGAGAGAGGTTATCGGCTTTCAAGGTGTAATTGTGAGTGATTCTCTTGTGATGGATGGTGTTATAAAAAAATGTCACACTGTGGACGAAGCAGCTATTCAGGCTCTTAATGCGGGATGCGATGTTTTGATCTTGGGTGGAAAGCTTCTTAATGGCGAACACGCTGGATTCGAATTAACAGTTTCTGATGTTCAGCGTGTCCACAGCTCTATCCTAAGAGCTGTGGAATCTGGTCGTATTTCAGAGACAAGGATCAACCAAGCCGTTGAAAGAATTCTAACTTTAAAAAATTTTTTAACTATGGTGCGTTGAAGTCGTAAATAATGAATTCGCTTTCTGCAGGAAGCTGTCCAAAATCACCTGTTAAGCACATTTTAATATGGCAATAGTTGAAGGCATGGGTGATAATGAGGACTGTCAGGCTTTCGTGAAGTTTGAGCATTTTCTCGAGAAATTGGTGGGTTCTGTTAAATACGGAAGTGCCTGATTCCCCACCTGATACTTGGCCTTCATACATTGCTGTCGATGATGGAAATAGGCTTTGATAGTGCGTAAAGGTTGCTCCTTCATCAACTCCAAAGTTTTGCATGGTTAAAAGTGGATCACTATGTATTTGGAATGGGAGGATGAGAAGCGCACCAGCAATGATATTTGATGTTTCTAGAGACGCAAATAGGGGTGATGTGTAAATTGCGGATACTCTTTCTAAAAAAAGGTTTTTTGCTGTGTCTGCAGCTTGCTCGATGCCTTGAAACGTTAAAAATTGTTTAATATCATTTTTTGAATCAATGATGTGTTGTGCGTTACTGAGTGATTCGGCTTGGCGCATTACAATTAAACGAATATTTTTTGCTTTTAGCGCATCAACTAGAAGTTGATCTTTTTGAAAGACGCTATCAGCATGAACTGATGTGAAACAAACACATCCAACCAACAACAATAAACAATACTTTAGTCTGTTCATAGTAATACCCCTTGTTGATTTCTTTCCTTATGCATTATACTGATCTTTTTATCAAATCAGTACTATGCACACCCTAGTTATTAAAGTTGGAACGAGTACTCTTACTCAGGGATCGAAGCATCTCTCTCGAAAGACGATGCTTGAATTGGCTCGGCAAATCAGCGCTCTACATAGTGAGAATGGCTCTATTGTTCTAGTGACTTCGGGTGCTGTAGCCGCTGGACGAGAAACTCTTCATACTCAGATTCCCGAGCTTGTATTACCCTCTAAACAGATGCTTGCAAGCGTAGGTCAAGTGCGCTTAATGGAGCTTTGGCGCGATCTTTTTTCTATCTATGGCGTTGCCGTAGGTCAGATGCTTTTAACACGGAGTGATTTTGCGAATCGTCAACGTTATTTAAACGTTCGAGATACTCTGCAGGCCTTGCTGCATCATGGGATTATTCCGATCATTAACGAAAATGACGCTGTTGTGATGAATGAAAACCGTGTGGGTGATAATGATAATTTATCGGCACTGATTGCTAACATGATTGCAGCGGACCTGCTTGTGCTTTTGACGGATCAATCGGGACTATTTGATTCTAATCCTTCTGAAAATCCACACGCTCAACTTATTCCAGAGGTGTCATCAATCAGCGATGAGCTAAGGAAGATGGCTGGAGGAGCTGGGACTTCACAAGGCACTGGAGGTATGGCTACAAAGGTCCAGGCGGCAACATTAGCTATGCACAGCGGTACTCCGACAGTAATTACGACTCTAAGCGAACCTGATGTGTTGATTAGGTTAAAGCGCGGAGAGAAAATAGGAACATTTTTTAAGGCCACTGTAACACGCCGAGAAAGCCGCAAAAGATGGTTATTAGCCGAAGCTCATCAAGGCATTTTGAAATTGGATGCTGGAGCTGTCGAGAAGGTGTGTAAAAAAGGTGCCAGCCTTCTTCCAGTAGGAATAACTTCCATTCAGGGGCAGTTTGAAAGGGGTTCGATTGTACAGTTGATTTCACCCGCTGGACAACCTGTGGGTGTAGGCCTCTCAAACTATAGCAGTAAGGATGTTGGGCAGTTAATTGGTTTGCAATCAGAACATATTGAAGATAAGCTGGGTTATAGTTATGGTCATGAAGTGGTGCATCGAGATAATCTAGTGGTCTTGCAATGACAACAATAAATTTGAATCAGATCGGAAAAGACTCCAAAGAAGCCTCACGCCTATTTGGAGTGGCCTCAACACAAGCTAAAAATGCCTTTTTGCATGCCCTAGCCCGATCATTAGGCGATAAAAAAGAAGCCATTTTAGTAGCGAATTCCAAAGACCTTCGCCTCGCCAAAGAAAAAGGCCTTTCAGGTGCACTTCTTGACCGCTTATCTCTCCAAAACAGACTCGAAGAAATTATTAAAGATGTTTTGCATGTAGAAGAATTACCCGATCCAGTGGGAGAAATCTTTGAGACTCGCGTGCTTCCCAACGGTTTGAAATTAGCCAAGCACCGCACCCCATTAGGAGTGCTTGGAGTCATTTACGAAGCCAGACCCAATGTTACCGTTGATATCACTTCGTTAGCGTTAAAAACCGGCAATGCTGTGATTTTGCGCGGTGGGAGCGAAACCTTAAATACAAATACACTGCTTGTACAGATTATTCAACAAACCTTAGAACAGTCTGACCTGCCCCCTAATGCCGTGCAATTGATAGCCTCACCCGATCGAAGCTATGTCCAAGAGATGGTTAAAATGGACCGCTATATCGACATGCTCATTCCAAGGGGAGGAACCGCCCTGCAGGAATATTGCAAGATGAACAGCACTATCCCTGTGATCACCGGCGGAGTAGGTATTTGCCATCTCTATCTAGATGAAGAGGTCGATTTAGAAGCAGCTCTGCCCGTTATCTTTAATGCAAAAGTGCAGCGACCGGCAGCTTGCAATGCATTGGATACGCTGTTAGTCCATGAAAAAATTGCTTCTAAAGCCATTCCTAAAGTCATTGAAAAATTACAAACTGCAGGAGTGGAATTTCATCTCGACCCTACAGCATTAAAACTAGCCGCAAATAACGCCAACTGCATCCCCGCAAAAGATGCAGATTGGGACACAGAGTGGTTAAGCCTCTCTTTAGGAATTAAAGTCGTATCAGAAATGAAGACGGCGCTTCATCATATTGCAGAACATAGCATGTCACATAGCGATGGAATACTTACAAGTAATAAAGAACATGCTAAACAATTCGTAGCCGGAGTCGATAGCGCTTGTGTCTATGTGAATGCCTCTACCCGCTTCACTGACGGAGGACAATTTGGCTTGGGAGCCGAAGTAGCTGTCACTACCCAAAAACTGCATGCGCGAGGACCTATGGGCTTAAAAGAGCTAACCACGTATAAGTGGGTTATTGAAGGAGAGTACCATGTCCGCAGCTAAAACACCTACAGTGGCTATTATTGGATGCGGAAATATGGGTTCTGCCCTTGCTCAACGGTTAACCGAAAAGTACACTGTATTTCTGTACGATCACTCTTTAGAAAAAGCTAAAAATCTCGCCAAAAAAACAGGGTCTACCCCTATCACATCATTGAAAGAGAGTCTTCCAAAAGTTCAGTTAATTATCCTTGCGATGAAACCAAAGGATCTTGAAAAAGCCGTTAAAGAATTGAAACCCCACCTCTCCCCTGCCACAGCTATCGGAAGCATTTTATCAGGGATAAACCTAGCTATTTTAAATAAACACTTTGGAAAAAGGCCTATTGTCCGCCTCATGCCCAATATCGCTGCCGCATATGGCAAAAGTATGACTGCTTTGTGTGCTGATGAATCCCTTAAAGAAAAAGAGCGGGGGATTTTTTCAACCCTTGCTGCTCAATTAGGAGAGACCTGTTGGATTTCGGAGGAGATGATGCCAGGCTTTATGGCACTAGCCGGTTCCGGACCAGCGTTTTTATTTGTCATGATAGAGTCTATAGTTGATGCGGCAATCGCTATGGGCTTTTCTTCCACCACAGCGCTGCCTCTCGTTCTTCAATCCGTGGAAAGTGCAGTTGAGATCATTAAGCAAAGTAAAGAGCACCCAGGTGCCTTAAAATGGAAGGTATGCTCTCCCGCAGGAACGACAATCGCCGGAATCCAAGCGTTAGAAAAACATCAACTCCGCCACGCCATTATTCAAACCTACCTTGATTGCTTTCAAAAAAGCCATTAATTGTTGATATTCCGTCGATAAACTGTGTATAAAGTCCCTTTTGAATTCAGCCAAGTTAATAACTCCTAGGTAACAAACAATTCGTCGACAGGTTATAAACACCGATTTTACCTAGGAAAACCCCTAGCTTATTAACTTTTCCACACTATAAGAGTTGAAGAGAAAGTATATATCTATATTAGATTCTCGTAAGGAAGGTGTGTGTGTTAACTTCGCCAACCTTCATAATAAAAGTGTTTTTCCGTCCTTAAAAGTTTTTTTACTTGTAGTTTCCAATTATAATAATTTTATTACTATAATAGTTATTAGCTTGAGTTTTAATTTTAATAATTATGAGGTATTAATATGGTTCCATCTGAAGGTCGTAGAGATAGTTATCTTTTCCAAGCATGGGAAACTAGACCTGACCAATTAGTTTCCCCTCTTTTAAATTCGGAAAACGCTCATGACTTACAAAAAAAATGCCAAGAAGTTTTTGGAAAAAATTTTACTATCGTTGAAGGTCGGAATATTCCCAAAAGCCAACCAATTCGCTATCGTGTGGCGATTTTAAGCAACAGAGTTGATCCTGACTTACAGGATGCGTTAATGCAGGATGGGGGTTTAGAAAGAGCCATTAATGTAAAGGATAATCGAGTCCCTGAATTGCCGGAAAAGCTTACGGCTTTACTAGAAGAAGATCTCTTGATACTTATCCCCGGGGGTCCCTATTCGATGGGCAAGGGAGGATCCGTTTACGATATTAGAAACAGGCTATTAGCTGCCCAAAATCACGCAAAAGAAAAACTGATGGATGCAAAAGTTGGGGAGTCTGTTGGGATTATTTTTGAGGTAACTTCGGGTTTTTTTACCGAACCTCGTCTCTTATGTCAAATCATAAAAAAAACCGATGAAAATCCACAACATAATGCTATGCAGCAGAAGGTCATTGTCTCTACTGACGAATCAGCTATTGATCAACTCGTCAACGATCTTAAATTCTCATAAGTCTGCTCTTTGTTGATAAGTTTGTGCATAGATTTATAAGCCAGGGCCTAACGTCGATAAGTGATGGGTTTGTACACAACAAGCCAACATGCTATAAACACGTTTTTTCTCTCTAAAATCCCCCACTTTATTAACATTTCCACCGTTTAAGAGGTGAAGAGAAAATAGTTAACTATTATTGATTCTAGTAGTGTATGTTGTTGTGTAAAGGAGTTTTTCATGCAAGATTTATCCCCTGATTTCTTCTTCGATCTGAGCCGGTTTAAACACAAAAATCTCTTTGAAGGTTGCAAATTCCCCTGGGAAGCCTTTGACAAAATGCAGAAATTCCTTTCGAAAATTAAAGGAAATGCAGAAGAGTTAAATCTTCCTTTGGGTGTTATTCTTGTTCATCCCGAAAGCATTTTCATCGAAGAAGATTGCGTGATAGAGCCGGGCGCTTATATCCAAGGTCCTTGCTACCTAGGAAAGGGAACTGTAGTGCGCCATGCTGCTTACATTCGCGGACAAGTGATGACGGGTGAACGCTGCGTGATCGGCCATACCACGGAAGTTAAAAATGCGCTATTCCTCAATACAGCCCATGCAGCGCACTTTGCATACATAGGCGATAGTATCTTAGGAAATAACACAAATCTGGGCGCTGGAACGAAGCTAGCGAATCTAAAGCTAGATGGTAGTGAGGTATTCATTCGATGCAATGGAGAAAAAATTAGTACAGGAAGGCGTAAATTAGGGGCTATCCTAGGCGATGGAACCCAAATCGGATGCAATGCTGTCAGCAACCCGGGAACATTAACCGGCCGCAACACAAAGTGGTACCCATGCATCAATCGTGGTGGCTTCATCCCTCCCAATAGCATAATTAAATAACTAGCTTCTCTAAATAGACAAAATTCAACGCAGAGGCGCAAAGACGCAAAGTGTTCCTTCGCGCCTTTGCGCCTCTGCGTTGAATTTTTTTAATTAGTACCGGTGAGGGTGAATTCGAATGTCTCTTTTTCTTTTCCGGGTAGCCAAGTTCCAAAGCGCGGAAAGTTCATCTTGGGGATTTCTGCTTCTACATAATTTCGGTTTTTTGTGCTCAATGCTGTCAGTATAGAAAACTGAATGACTTTTCCATTTTTATCAATAGTAACTGAAATGGCCACCTCACCGTGTTCTGGGAGCTTTAAGGTACCCTGCAGTTGCTGTATAACCAGGCTTTGATAGGTTGCTGTAGTGGTCTCACCGCTACTTGCGGGTAGATCCATAGCCAATAGTGGCGCTGAACTGTTTACTGTTGTAGGCATAGGTGCGGCTTTTGTGACTTGTGACAGGCTTGCGCGGGCTTTTGCAAGCATCTCTTGTTTTTGAGGCGAGATAATGGGCGGCGGTGGTGGTAGAACAGGTTTAATGGGCTCTACCTTAGGAACTGGAGGGGTTGGTTTCGGTGGCGTTGGCTTTGGTGGTGCGGGTTTGGGGGGTGCTGGCTTGGGTGTAGGTACGGATTTTGGTTTGGGCACAAGGGGCTTATTTTGAAAGGCTGGTGCTGTGGGTTGTGTTGTAGGCCCTGGCGGTTCGAAGACTGCAGCGGGATGGGGCGGTTCGGGTGCTACGGCTAGAATTTTGGGTGGTTGTAAAGAAATTGTTTTAACAAGCAGCTGTTTACGCTGTATAGAGGGGGCTTTTGGAGGAGCTCGATCAATCACTATCCAAACAAAGGCAGCCAGATGCAGAACAGCTACACCTGCAAAAATTTTCCAAAAAATAGTTGTCATTGCGGTGCCAAGATCAAATCAATCGCTGTAAATCCTGATGCTTCTGTGGCGTTTTTGACTTTTTGGTAAGTTCCAAACTGGGCGCGTTTATCTTGAAAGAGCTGGGGCGTAGTTTGTGGATACTGATTGCGCAGGAGCTGGAGTTTGGCTGTCAATTCTTCGCAGCAGACGCGTTCACCATTAAGAGTAATGAAATTATCTGAGGTGACGCGAATAGCAATGGGACTAGCAGTCGAAGTAGAGTGTGCTTTGGAATATTCGGATGCCGGCGATTCGGCTAACTCTATATTTTCATGCTGCAATAGGGGCGCAATAACAATAAACATGATGAGTATGACAAAGACCACGTCAATGAGCGGAGTGAGATTAATCATGGGCTCTTCGTCCGGTGCTCTTTGCTGGGAGGCGGAGAGGCGTTTACGCATGAATTTTACCTTAGATCAACTTTCCGGTAGTGTAGCTCTACACTGGCGAGCATTTCGTTGCAAAAGCACTCCATCTCTGTCGCGAAGGAGCGAGCGGTGCTCTTTAGGTAGCTATAACCTATAAGCGCAGGAATAGCGTCTAAGAGACCAAGCACAGTAGTAGCTAAGGCGAGGGAAATTCCCCCCAGGACGGCATGATTATCTGCTGCGGCGTGATTTTGGAGTTCACCGAAGGTGGTCAGGATTCCCCAGACAGTCCCTAGTAGACCTAAAAAAGGGCCTAAACTGACAATCATAGAGAGAATGAATAAGTGGTTTTCGAGGATTTGATTTTGAGCAGAGGCTCCTGTAGCTAGATGGGATTCCACAAGAGAGACATCAGCGGATGAGAGGTAGGAGGCTTGTTCTTGGGGGGTGATGGTGACGGAGTAGTGGCGATTTTTGCGTAGGAGATCCATTACTTGTTTTTTTAAAATGGCGTAGAGATTCAAAAAAGGATTAATCTGTTCTACAGTTTGGTCGACTGAAAGAGCCAAGGGGTCGAGTTGATGTTTTTCAAAAAGAGATTGAAAATGTCGTGAAGATTTTTTTACTTTCCAAGTTAGCCAACATTTGTAAATAATTAAAGTCCAACTTACTAGGGAAGCAACAATTAATGAGATAAAAATCAGCTTACCGAATAAATCGCTATTCAAGTACGCATTAATGAATGGATTGCCAACTAATAAAGAATAATGTATACTCATGACCTTACTAATTTGACTTGTCGGTATACTCTCTGATTCTGATGCTATTTGTCAAGGATATACTTACTATGAGGAGTGCATGTACAGAAGAATAATTGGATTATTATTTGTGTTTGTTGTTTGCATTTTTTTGCAGGCGGCGACCGGCACAAAAGAGTCGGTATCTCTATCTGTTTTTACAGAGCAGTCCGCGGTCCGTCCAGGGGAAAGTGTCTGGGTGGCCCTTCATTTGGATGTTCCTGAATCCTATCATTTTTATTTGAATAATCCGGGAAGTGATCCGAAAGCGCCCCCACAGTTAGAATGGTCTTTGCCTGATGGATTTAAGGTCCTCGCAGTAGATTGGCCTCCGCCAGGCCGAATTGAATCTGAGGATATGGTGAGTTATGGTTACGAAAAACCTTTGACGATTTTGGCAAACCTGCAGGTTCCGGCAAATGCGGTTCTTAATAAAAAATCTACGATTAAGGTGGGTATCCGTTGGTTAGCCTGTACGGAGGAGATGTGTGTTCCAGGTTCTGAGACGAAGAGTTTGGACCTTTCGATAGCGAATGAGGTGGTTTGGAATAGCAAAACACAAACACTTTTTTTGAATTCCCGCGAAGCGATTCCTGCGAAAGAGCCTGATGACGTTGCTATGCTTGATGAGGAAGCTCACCTTGTATCAAATACTACGAACGGATTTGAAGGTGGGGTGATTTTAGCGATCGCAATGGCCTTTTTAGGTGGAATGATACTGAATCTTATGCCTTGCGTTCTTCCTGTTATTTCTTTCAAGATTTTGAGTTTTGTAAATATGGCGGGACAAAATCGTTCTACGACTTTACGTCACGGCCTATTCTTTGCGATGGGGGTCTTGGTCTCATTTTGGGTATTAGCTATACTGCTCTTAGTTCTTCAAGCCTATGGTAATGCCGTAGGCTGGGGCTTCCAGCTACAAGAGCCTCTGTTTGTAGGGATTTTAGCTTCTGTCCTGCTTATTTTTAGCCTGAGCCTTTTTGGAGTTTTTGAGTTCGGTGCATTTTTTGCTTCTTGGGTTGGCACACATGGAGCTTCAAACATAAAGCAAGAGGGTCTTTTCTCTTCTTTCTGCAGCGGAATTTTAGCTACAGCTGTCGCCACGCCCTGCACAGGTCCCTTTTTAGGGTCTGCAATAGGTTTTGCAGTGACCCTGCCTTCTCTACAGGCACTAGCTATATTTACTAGCCTTGGTTTAGGAATGGCCTTTCCTTACCTTCTACTTTCCGCTTTTCCCCAGCTGCTGCGCTTTATGCCTAAGCCTGGAGCATGGATGGAGTCCTTTAAGCAATTGATGGGCTTTGTCATGCTAGCTTCCGTAATTTGGTTAATCTGGGTTTTTGGGTTCCAGACTGGCGAGACGGCTCAAGTTCTGCTTTTAATCGGCTTTTTTGTGATGGCTCTGGCCTGTTGGATCTATGGCCGCTGGGCAGCACCTCATCGATCAAACGTTAGCCGATGGGTTAGCCTTGTACTGACTCTTGTACTTTTGGTGACAGGTGGTCAGTGTGTTGTCACTGCATCGCAGACGGTTTCGGCAGCAACCAATGCTACAGAAGCTCATGCTGGCGGATGGGTCAACTTTGATCCTGACAAAGTGATTGCCTTGCAAGAGCAAGGAGTCCCTGTTTTTGTCGACTTTACAGCCAAGTGGTGCTTGATTTGTCAAACGAATCATCTTCTGCTTAGCACGGACGATATTTCTAAAGAAATGGAAGCGCGCGGCGTTGTAAAAATGAAAGCCGATTGGACAAAGAGTGATCCCATGATTACTGAGTATTTAAAACAGCATGGACGCAATGGAGTGCCTCTTTATCTACTTTTCAAAGGGACAAAAGAGGGTAAGCCGCATATTTTGCCACAGGTTCTAACAAAAGAATCTGTGATGACCGCATTGAATCAACTGCCTTCTGAAGGTGCCAAGGTCAATTAATGCTACTAGATTCGCATGCGCATCTTACGAGTGAGATGTGCGTCAATGAGGCTCCCCTATTAGTGGAAACTGCAAAATCTGCTGGAGTTGCCACTATCATTAATATTTGTACCGATAGAGCCTCTTTAGATGCTGGTTTAGAATTAAGAAAAAAATACCCCACAGTGTATAATGCGGGTGCTACTACCCCGCATGATGTGCTTCAAGAGGGTGAAACTAATTTTGAATACTTTGCAGAACATGCTCGAACAGGCAATTTAATTGCTGTAGGTGAAACCGGATTGGACTACTTCTATGAGCATTCGCCCAAAGATCTGCAACAACATTTTTTGATAAAATATTTAAAATTGGCTCTAGAATGTAAGCTTCCAGTGATTATTCATTGCCGCGAAGCATTTCAGGACTTGTTTAAGATTATCGATACGCAGTATACTATAGAAGGAAGACCTGCACCAGGAGTGCTTCACTGTTTTACTGGTACCCTTGACGAAGCTCGCCAAGTTTTGGAAAGAGGCTGGTACATATCGATCAGCGGGATAATTACATATAAAAAAAGCGATGACTTAAGAGCTGTAGCGAAAGAGATTCCCTTAGAAAGACTTTTTGTGGAAACTGATACACCCTTTCTCGCTCCTCAAAAGTGGCGTGGACAGAAAAATCAACCGGCGTATCTGGTTGAAACTGTAAGGACTTTGGCTGAAGTTAAAGGAATTTCTTTAGAAGATATCGCGCACCAAACAGAACTTAATGCGCGCTCTTTTTTTAGAATTTGAATTTGTGTATACTCGAAGTTTTTGTTTTGAGAGGAAAAAAAATGGATATTGAGCGACGTGCTCTTTACACATCACTACGCATCAGTTGGCTACAGGATCCGACGATTTCTGTAGAAGATTGGCAGGTAGAAGATTATCGAGAAATGCCCTATTCCGTATTGTTCGAAAGACTGCGCGATAAAGGGATTAACCTCGACCGCATCAACTTTATGTCGCTTGCGGAACAGCATGACACGCCAGAAGAGTTTTGTAGAGAGCTTTTAGAGAATCGCTCCTTAGAAATGAAAACCTATGATCAGGTTTACTTAGTCATATTTGAGCTGTGGCGTCGATTAATGACAGATAAGCCCTGTTTGACCGTTTTTTGCGATGAGTTAGACTATCTGATCACTATCTATGATGAAGGCGAAATCGACAATACAGAACAAATCCAGGATATTATAGCTAACTTGCAAGTGATTTTAGAAGAGAATGCCGACCAAGGAGTTGATCCTCATAACGTATTAGAGTATGTAGCTACTGGCTGCGCACACGATATTGAAAGCTTCCTTTTGGACTATATTGCCGATCAGATTGATAACTCGAATTTTGCCTATGCATCAGAATTATTAGAGGGCTTTTCTGAATATATTTCAGGTATGAAATGGTTCGATTTGCAGCGAGCCCGGCTGATTGCTCAAAATGATCCACGCAGCGCCAACAGGGTAATTCAGCAACTTTTGGACGATTGTCAAGAAGATTCAGACTGTCTCGACTTTTATTTGGAAGTTTTGCATTTCCTTGCTACTGAAGGAGATGCGGCTTTTTTTCGCGAAATTTTTAATAAAACTATAACACTTTTGGAATCTGAAGAAGATTTTCAAGATCTACTCGAACTCTGTCTTGAGTATCACCAAAATCGCGATAATGATGGAAAAGTGGTTGCTTTACAAGGTATTCAAGCTACCAGACGCAAAAAGAACAACACCGCTCCATTAGATCCGGCCGACTTAGGTCTATCTACATTGCGACAACTAATGACAAATTGAAGCCAATTTTTAATACGCAAATCGGGCAATACCATAGGTTTGCGATTGAGTGCTTTCCTTTTATTGACTTTAAACAGAAAAAAAGGGATATAAAAGGACTTTCCTACAACCTATTGTAGTTTCGGATGTGGCAACATACAATATCTTGTAGAATTCACTCACACAGCAAATACTTAGTACTTTTAAAGGGAGCAAGACGATGACTAAACCCACACCACGCGCTATGGCTTTAGCGTTGCGTACCTACCACCGTCCCGTTGTTGAAGGTGGAACAATGCTTGAAGGCTGGAATCAAGTCGTTGATAGAGTCATTCAACATCAACGATGGCTTTGGGAACGAGCACTTAACCGTCAACTGAATGACCGCGAAGATGATGAATTAGAAGAGATTCGTCAATTAATTATCAACCGATGCATTGCTCCATCAGGTCGTACATTGTGGTTGGGAGGTACTGAACTTAGCAAGTCACGCGAATCATGCATGTTTAACTGCTCGTATACACATGTCGAGACGGTTTATGATGTAGTAGATGTTTTGTGGCTGCTTCTTCAAGGGTGTGGTGTTGGTTTTAGACCCATTACAGGTACATTAAACGGGTTTAGAAGACCTCTTCAAGAGATTAAAGTTATCCGCTCCAGACGCACTGAAAAAGGCGGAGTTCCCCATAACGTCGAGACATTTGATACCGTCACACAAGAATGGCGCATTAAGGTCGGTGATTCAGCCGTCGCATGGGCCAAAGCTATTGGTAAGCTAGTCGCTGGCAAGTTTCCCGCTAAGACACTAGTCTTAGATTTTTCCGAAATTCGCCCTGCAGGTACCCGTCTTAAAGGATATGGATGGATTTCATCCGGTGATGAGCAGATCGCAAAAGCATTTCAAGCCATTGCCAAAACACTCTCTGACCGCGCAGATCAGCTCCTAACCCGCATGGATATTTTAGACATCGTCAACTGGTTAGGCACCATCCTCTCTAGCCGACGCTCAGCCCAGATTGCCCTCTTTGAATATGGCATGCCCGAATGGCAGGACTTTGCTACAGCTAAGAAAGAGTGGTGGTTACGCAATAAAGCGCACCGACAACAGTCAAATAATAGCTTACTTTTCCGACGCAAACCTACCCGTGCCGAGTTAGAAGAAGTATTTCAGTTAATGCTTGATGCAGGCGGCTCAGAGCCAGGCATGATCAATGCTGTTGAAGCAGAACGCCGTGCACCATGGTTCCAAGGGGTTAATCCCTGTTGCGAGATCTTGTTAGGAAATAAGAGCTTTTGCAATTTGACAGAAGTTAACGTACTCGCGTTTAAAGGCGATAAGATTGGCTTAGAACGCGCCCTGTACCTCGCTGGAAGGATGAACTACCGCCAGACCATGGTTAACCTTAGAGACGAGATTTTGCAAGAGGCTTGGCATCTAAATAACTCCTTCTTGCATTTGTGTGGAGTGGGACTGACAGGAATTCGCGCACGCCCAGATTTGACAGCGTATGACTATAAACGCATGCGTAACATTACTGTTAGTGCCGCTTATAGCATGGCTTATGAGCTAGACTCCCCCCTTCCCAAAAACGTAACCTGCGTCAAGCCTAGCGGCACTTTGAGCAAGGTGATGGGCACAGAAAATTGGGGAGAGGTACCTGAAGGAGTGCATATGCCTTTAGGAAAATATATATTTAACAATGTGACCTTCTCTCGACATGATCCCTTAGTTACACGCTACCGTGCGGCAGGTTATGAGATCATAGAGAAGCCCTTTGAGCCAGAATCTGTGCTTGTGAAGTTTCCAGTGCGCTATGATTCCGTACCCTTTATTCGCAAAACGGCAACCCGTAAGAATGGCAAGGTAGAAGAGGTGGATATATGCGTTGATTCAGCAGTTGATCAGCTCAATATGTATAAGCTCTTACAAGAGACCTGGTGCGAGCAGAACGTTTCGAATACCATCTCTTATGATCCTTCAGAAGTACCAGCTATTATCGATTGGTTTTTAGATAATTGGGATACTTATGTGGGCGTTTCCTTTATCTTTAGAAATGATCCTACAAAGAATGCCGAAGATCTTGGGTACTCGTTCCTCCCCCAAGAGGTTACCACTCAAGAAAATTACGAGAACTACAAGTCGCAGCTTAAAGAGATTGACTATTCAGGCATCGAGATGGAAGACTCATTGCTCGAAGAGTCTTCTTGCCCAGGCGGCGCTTGCCCCGTTCGTTAAAATCCCACCGCGGCGACACTAACCCGTCGCCGCGAGTATACCTTAGATCAGATCTTTGATATCCCATGGACATTCCTTAGGAAAGAAACTTATCTCTTCCCCCGATTCAATAGCTGCATTTTCTACAGCAGCTTCATAGCAAGAAGAAAAGATTGTTTTTAATTCGTTTTTTAAACTAGGGCTATCTTTTAGTATGCTATTAATTGCGCGGCGTGCATTTACTACAGAATTTTTCCATGAATTAGAGTTTTCTTGCCTCTCTGGAGTATATTGTAATTTTAAAAGATGTTCTAAAAGTCTTATAAATTGGCTATGCAAAGCCCTTCTATCAGATTTTCCCAAGGACTTAATCTCCTCTACTAAGTTTTGGATATCCAATTTTGAATATTCTCCTTTAAGGAGCAATTTAGATTGAGTATTCGTCCATTTATAGAAATCTTTGTCGTACAATTCCCCTAAGGTTTTTTCTTCAGGGGGAGCTTTAAGAGACATCTTTTTTGAATACAAATGCACTTTTTTTTGCTTAGCCATAAGGTACCTCACGACTCAAATATAAATGAATGTAGACTTTTCAGGTCCCCGAGCAGATAATTTAACTAGATTACTGTGTCAGTGTCTAGTGGAAAATGATCACCTCGAATTTAACGCAGAGGCGGAGAGACAGGGAGGCGCAGAGAAAGTATTATCTCTGCGTCGCCCCGTCTCTCCGCCTCTGCGTTAATCATTAGGCCCTATGTTCAGAGTTCACTAATTGCGAATATTTATTAAATCAATTATCTTAAGTATATAATAACGGTTCATTACTGGAGGTAATTATGAAAAAATTACTTATTTTAGTTCTTCCCTTATTAACCCTTATAGGTTCCAATTTCCTTGATGCCCAGGGGTTTTTCAATCATCCTAGGGATTTTAATAGAGGAGACGGCAATAACTATTATAACAACGATTCCGAAGATAATAACGAAGTTCCCAATATTGAGCACATTTACAAAGAGGATACCAATGGAGTAATCAACTATACAACAACACCGCCTCCAGCTCAACAGCCTGCGGCTAGTCAAGATAAAACAAAATAAAAAAAGTTTGGAAGTTTCATGATATATTTGAGTAGCAATTTGAGTTCTTGTAATAGAATGGGTATAGGACCTAAAACACCTTCATTATCTACCGCGCAACAGACCGTTGTTAATATTACCGAAAGATCTTTGCGTCCTTCTGAGGAGAAGGCTGCAAAGTGGATGAATAAAGGCAAACTCTTAGGCTTTAATAGATGCGAATGCGCAAGTCATACTAGTAAAAAAAGAGAGGCAATTGAGGAAAAGATACTCAGTGAATTTACAAAACTTTATCCTGATAAAGACATGCAATATCATATTTTAAGCATAGGATCAGGTGAGCTTTTACAAGATTTTTTGTTATTAAAATCATTAGTTCATCTCGGTTATAAAAATATTAATATAACTTTTGTTGGTCCAACGTTTAATAATAATCATTTTAAAAAACTATTTTTAAATATTGAAGATTGGACGGAAAAAACAAATCAAAAGAAAGGGATAAAGTTAACGGTAGAAAAACTCAGCTCAGTTGATGATGTTTTAAATTCACAGCCCGAAAAAAAATATCATTGTGTTTATGCAATTGATATGTGTGTTTTAAAAAGCTGTTGGGAAAACGTGATTTTTAAACTGCGAGAGTGCTTATCAAATGATGCCCCTATGTTTGTAACTGCATTCAATAAACGTATAGTTATTAAAAAAGATGACTTTAAATTAAACGAAGAAAAAGGCAATGGCTGGCAAGAACCTAAAATTATACATGATTATGTGAACAATCACACAAATAACGAAAAAACTATCCACTTGGCTGTTTATGATCCAGATAATTTTATCGAGTCGGGATTTCTCTATTTAGCAGATCTTGTTGCCAAAGGATATAAAAAATTTACAATCGATCTAAATACTCATCCCGATTATATTTCTAGTTCTACCAAAAATGATATTGAATCTCTGATTAAATCATATACCAATAATAATCCGAACATTCAAATTGAACTCAAACTTGTTGATAAATTTGGGGATAAATATGATATAATGTTTGTCCATTCTATCGAACTTATCAATAATAAATACTTTATTAAAGAAAAGCTTTTAGAAAAGATTAAGAAAAAAGGAATGATCATCCTTGAATTAGGAGGTTATGAGAGTGATTATGCCTTGAGGAAATCTGGAATTTATCAGTCGGAAAATTCAAGATTTGTCCAAGAAAAGACCAAAAGACGTAATGAAGTCCTAGATGCAACAAATGAATTTAAAAGGACTTTTGAAGATAAATTAGTCTATTTTTAATGCAAACTATGCAATATAGCCTCTGGTGTATAATTTACCATTCTTCATTTTCTTTTGGGCTATCATCTAAAAGAGGATGATGTTGATTTTTTTCGGTGATTTCCTTTAGCATTTCAGCCAAATTATACTTTTGCCGCGCTTCCACAATAAGCTTTCCATCCTCAATACTAACCAAAATATGACTAACGTGTTTCAGATTTAGTTGTTTAGTAAGCTTCATAGGAATCCTAAATTGATTTTTCTAAAGAACTTAACTTTCACTAAGCAAATTCAATACTGCAAAAAGCATTTTCGCTTTTTACAGTAATGGATCTCTTTGTCTTCTTAGTGCAAAAGCAGATAAAAGATTGCTGTCGCTACAGCTGATTTCAAATAAATCATTACCATAATAAGTCACTTTAATTTCGAACTCAAAACCTTCAAAAGTCTCTTCCATTAATAACTGTATCGCATCTGAAATCATAAATAAAGCATCTTTCCTTGTGGTTCCTTGAGTCATTACATGTAGATAAGGTACTTCTACTAACCAGCCGGGATCTTTGCCGTCTTTCCAAACTCGTCCTTCTAATTCCATGTTATTTGCGCAGTATGTGTTTATGAGTATGGGCTTGATAAGCAGACATAAACCCTAGTCCTCGAAGATGAGAGATTGTACTAGGATTGCTAATCCACTCTGCAACATCTTGAGGAAGAGTAACACGTTTTGTAGGCTCTTTTATAGATCCCTTAGGCCTTCCAGATCCTTCTCGTTTTCCACCACGACCAGTTGTTTTCTTTTCTGTTAAAGGACTTAGATTATCATTGAGCCTCTCTTCGATAAAGTCGTGAAGATACAAGGGATAGTTCTTGATGACTTCTTCTTTGGAATCTCCAGAATATTCGACGGGATAAGCTGGATGACTAAAAATCCATGTATCAAACTTTTTATCAAACCAAGGATTAATGTCACCAATCTCTTGTAGAGCAATCTTTAAATGCTCTTTGATTTCTTTTTTGGTGGCCATACTAAACCCCTTTCTTTAAATTCTTGCTCTGTTTTATGAACACTTCGCGCAACAACTTCCTGTTTTGTTTTTTTTCCGTGGCTAATTTTGATAGCGCAGACAAAAGTGCCATTTTCATCATGTAATTTATAATCGACAGAACCTTTCTTTAAACTCCACCCAACTATTTTTAAATATTGTAGATAGGTCTTTTCATCGAGTGGTTTGTATACCATGAGAATCCCTTTTCTATTATTTTAGGTTATTCAGTCAAAAAAATCAAACATTTTTATTATTTTGCTAGGAGAAAAAAAATTACAGTGGCTTTATTCGCAGAGGAAGACGGGGTCGAAGTTGATGTAGTCGGCGGCGACGAGGACGTAGCGTACGCCGTTGAGTTCGCCAAAGAGTGGATCGTAGGTGTGAACCACATTATGGAGGTGTCCAAAGGCGCAGATATTGACTCCATAATGCTGAAATAGTTCAGAAGCTCTTGTGGGGGCTAGCTCTACTCCTATAGGTGGATAATGAGTCATTGCTATTTTGACCTTGGCGCTTGGTTGTAGGGCTTTTAGGCTTATCTCTAGGCGCACAAGTTCGCGGTCAAAGATCTTCTTTTGCTGTGGGGAATCGTCAAATTCTTCTTTTGTAAAGGTTAGAAGGTCTGGGGGAATATAGGGGATATATTTTCCAAAATTGAACTCGTAGGAGTCCCACAGGCGGCTTCCACCGATGCAAACATGATTCCAAGAAAAAATATTATTTTGAATGATATGAATGGATGGCGGGAGGACTTCTGCGATTTTTTTTAAGGATGACCACCAAAAATCATGGTTTCCTCTTAACATGACTTTTGTTCCTGGCAAGGAATGGATCCACTCAAGATCAGGAAGAGCATCTTCTAAGCGAAGAGCCCAAGAGATATCTCCTGGAAGCAGGACGAGATCATCATTGGTGATTTTTTTGCGCCAATTTTGTTCGATTTTGGCAGGATGGTCTTTCCACTGTTCTCCAAAAATATCCATCTCTTTGCCAGTGATTCCAAAGGCGAGGTGGAGATCAGCGATTGCCCAAACAGCCATAGAATTGCCTAAAGATTGAAGCCATCAGGGATATAAGCTCCTCTTGGAACAACGATAATCCCTTCGCGAATATAGACTTTATCGCTATCGTAATTGGTTAGATTGGCTTTATTCACCAAATGTACTCCTTTACCTATGTAGACATCTTTATCGACAATAGCTTTTTGAATGATGGTGTTTTCTCCAATATGTAATTTTTCGGGAAAACGGCTATCTACAGAAGGAGGATGGTAAAAATCATTGCCCATAATATAACTATGGCGAATCACGGCGCCTTTTTTTATGACAGATCGTGGTCCCAGGATGCTGTGGGTGACCTCTTCTGCCTCTACAATTGATCCTTCGCAAATGATGGAATTATTAATCATGCAATTGATAATTTTTGCTCCTGGCAGCTGTGAGAAATTGCGGATAAAGGGGTATGCTTCATTGTAGTAGTTCAAAGGAGCTGAAGGATAGGTGAGGGCAAGATTAGCTTCATAGAAGGTTTTAATTGTGCCGATATCTTCCCAATAGCCGTCATGAATATAGGCATAAGCTCCACCTTGGGACACTTTGGTAGGGAGGAGGTGTTTTCCAAAGTCTTCCCGTGGGTCACTGGTGAGCAAATCTATAAGTGCTTGACGCTTAAAGAGATAGATACCCATTGAGCCTAGGTAAAACTTCTTCTCACTCTCGTCAATCTCTAACCGGTTACGAAAGGCTCTGCTCAGCTTAAGAGTATCCAAAATTTCAGTCTGTTGTGGCTTTTCAACGAAATCTGTCACGGCATTACTATTCTGATCAATTCTTAGGATTCCCATGCGCTTTGCATTTTCCAGATTTACTGGAAGAGCCCCTACAACTACGTCAGCATTCATATTATTAGCAAAAGCGACCATCTCGCGAAAATCCATTGAATAGACTTGATCACCCGATAAAATTAGAAAATAATCCACAGGCGCTTCTTTTAGGTAATAAAGATTTTGACGCACTGCGTCAGCTGTTCCTTGGAACCATTCATCATGGCTAGGACGCTGTTCTGCGCTTAAAATATCGAGAAAGCCATTTGAGAAGGCGCTATTGCCCTGATAGGTACGACAGATGTGTTTATGGAGAGATGTAGAAAGAAATTGTGTGATAATATAAATTTTATCGCAATAAGAGTGAATCGCATTAATAATTGAAATGTCAATAAGGCGATTATGCCCTCCAAAGCTAATTGCAGGCTTGCAGCGTGTGCTAGTCAAGGGAAAGAGGCGTGTCCCTTGCCCTCCGCCAAGGACAATGGCAGCTACTCTCCGCATGTCTACAGGAGAGGTATTGGGAGTTTTTTTTTCAGCTCTCCTGGTCATTTCGGATAGGGCACTACTCATGATGTGACTACTGTGATCTATATATTATATTTTATAACTTTAACGAAAGTTTCAATTTAAGCAAATAGAGTTGATTGTTATCTTGAGATTAAAAGGCGGTGAGTATGAGTACCATTAAGTCAGTCAAAGGTCTTGAAATTCTGGATTCGCGTGGTTTTCCTACTTTACAGGTCACGATGATGACATCTGATGGAGTTGTTGCGAAAGCTTGCGTTCCATCGGGGGCTTCTACGGGAGAGTATGAAGCGATTGAATTACGCGATAAAGACCCAGCGCGCTACAGGGGAAAGGGCGTTCAACAGGCGGTAGCACATGTCAATGGCCCTATAGCTCAGCTTTTGATGGGAGAAAATGTTCTAGATCAGGAGCGTTTAGACCGGTTAATGATCGCAACTGATGGAACAGCGAATAAGGAGCGTTTAGGAGCAAATGCTATATTAGGCGCGTCGTTGGCTCTTGCTCGTGCAGCAGCAGCTACTTTAGGAATTCCACTTTATCGTTATATTGGCGGTACGTTTTCCTCTTTCTTGCCCTGTCCGATGATGAATATTATCAACGGAGGGGCACATGCGGATAATGTTCTTGATTTTCAAGAGTTTATGATTCGCCCCGTTGGAGCATCGTGTTTTCGCGAGGCTGTGCGTATGGGAGCCGAGATTTTCCATACCCTTAAGTCGATTCTAAAGGCAGAAGGCCATATCACAGCTGTAGGCGATGAGGGAGGGTTTGCACCTAATTTGGTCTCCAATGAAGCGGCTTTAGAGACTATATTGAAAGCGATAGAAAAAGCGGGTTATCGCCCTGGGCAACAGGTTACTTTAGCGCTCGATTGCGCAGCTTCGGAGTTTTATGATCGAAGTTCAGGGAAGTATATCGAGAAGAAGCGCCAAGCTAAAAAAATTGATTTTGCAGAGCGTACTTCTGAAGAGCAGGTGGCTTATTTAGAAGAACTTTGCCGTAAATATCCCATTGATAGCGTTGAGGATGGATTAAGCGAGCATGATTGGCAGGGATGGCGCTTGTTAACTGAGAGATTAGGTAAGCAGGTGCAAATCGTGGGAGATGATCTTTTTGTGACTAATATTAAGTTTTTGGGTAAGGGAATCTCCGAGAATTGTGCAAATAGTATCTTAATTAAACTGAATCAGATAGGAACATTAACAGAAACCTTAGAAACGATTTATGTCGCTCAAACTAATGGATATACAACTGTCATCTCACATCGTTCTGGAGAAACAGAAGATACCTTTATTGCCGATCTTGCAGTGGGCACAAAGGCAGGGCAAATAAAGACTGGGTCAAGTTCACGTACAGATAGAGTTGCAAAGTATAATCGATTATTAGAAATCGAAGCAGAGCTTGGCTCTACGGCGCGCTACATAGATACTGCGAGTTTTGGACCAAAGTGCGCTGATACGCTAGAGGCGGAGCTTAAAATTTAAAAAAATTACTTGAAAAAGAAAGAAAAATCTATCAATTTGAATTCTGCCTGAAAACATTTAGCCAGGATTCAAGTATGAAACATCTAATAACAATTTTTGCGATGGCTTCCACTTTCATTAGTGCTGAGAGTATGGCGCAGGTATCTTCTCAGCCACAGTGGGCTTACGAAACAAGTATGAATTTGGAACAGGACTATTTTGATAGCCTACTTCCAGACTATTGGAACATTGAAGCGCAAGCTTCTTCATCTTCAGCTGCCAGCGCCGGTGATGACGATGGCGGTGGCGGAGGTGGCGGCGGATCTCCTGGACCAGCAGGTCCTCCAGGTCCCGCAGGGCCTCCAGGTACAGCAGGGGCTACAGGTGCTACTGGAGCGCCAGGTGGAACAGGATCCCCGGGTGCACCAGGAGCTACGGGTACAACAGGATCTCCGGGTGCATCAGGAGCGCCTGGTCCAGCAGGATCTCCAGGTTCAACAGGAGCGACCGGTACACCAGGAGCCCCTGGTCCAGCAGGCTCTCCAGGTGCAACAGGCTCTCCGGGTGCAACAGGAACTCCTGGTCCAGCAGGATCTCCAGGTTCACCAGGAGCCCCTGGTCCAACAGGAGCTACTGGTGCAGCAGGTCCTGGAGCTATTATTCCTTTTGCTTCAGGCGGCCCAATTGCCATGACGAGTATTCTCGGTGGACTAGCAGGGACAGGGGGGGTTGTAGGCTTTGGTAGCTCAATCTCGAATGTGAACGTCGCGGGTGGAGCTATTGATACCACATCGCTTACCGACTTATCTTTCTCAATGCCACGTGCTGGTACTATTACTGCTCTTTCAGCGTACTTTAGTACTACTGTCGGCCTGTCGCTTGTTGGGTCGACTGTCACGATCACTGCCCAGGTATATACATCCACTACACCTAATAACATCTTTACACCTGTTGGGGGCGCGGATGTGGTTTTATCACCCGTTTTTACAGGTGTTATAGGCATAGGTAATATAAGCCACGGCATAGTTACAGGATTAAATATACCAGTGGCAGCCGAAACCAGAGTTTTGCTAGTATTTAGCATTACTGCTTCGGGTCTCTCTCTCATTAACACTGTCACTGGAAATGCTAGCGCAGGTCTAGTGATAGATTAATCTGGTTTTTCGACTCGTGCCTTGCCCTATCCGAATCATTCGGGTATGGCAAGGCCTTTACTTTTTTTAGACTAGGAATTTTAGATTGGGAATAACCGCAGAGCCGCAGAGAACGCTGAGGAAGCGCAGAGAATTTTTCTTCACAAAAATCTCTCCGCGTTTGCTCAGCGTTCTCTGCGGCTCTGCGGTGAACTAGGTCAATTAACACACTTTTCGTGTCTCTATAGTGATAGTATATTTTGTAATTTAAAATAATTGATGTTAATATAAAATTATAATTAATACTTATAGGGTTATACTATGAGTAAAATTATTTTATTTGGTGAAGCGGAAAAAGGCGACTTTTTCTGCTGTCATCACTGCCGATCGATGGATCAATTATTGGAATCTTTTGGGCAGCCTCCTCCAATGAGCCGTGGGATTTACTACGCTATCCAAGCTTTAATGTATGAATTCGAATTGCTTTTTTTTAGAGTCAAAGAGGAGGGTTACAGCTATCAGGACTACTTTCGTGGTTTAAAGCTCTTAACTACTCAAGGGATATCTCTAGCTGTCTCTGCAATTTGTGCCCCGGGTGTTGGAGACGCTGCCATTCTAGATGCCATGCGTCCCCTCTGTGTAAAGTGTCACTGCATTATTATCAGTAATGAAGCTGATCTTTACGATTTTCTGATGTCTTCTAAAGTAGGCTAACCGATTTCAGTAGTTACGTATCTTTCTAATCCCTCTCTTGTAGGCATCATTCCTTTCTCCCCTTCTTTCCAGTTAGCTGGGCAAACTTCGCCATGCTTTTCGTAGGATTGTAATGCATCCAAAAGTCTTAATACTTCAGGGACGGATCTTCCGAGTGGCAAATCGTTAACAAGCTGATGTCTGACTATTCCTTTGCGGTCAATCAAGAACAATCCTCGCAAAGCTATACCATCTGTGGGATGGAGCACTCCGTAATCTTGGGCGATGGTTTTATGGATGTCGGAAATAATAGGATACTTAACGCCTTCGATTCCGCCTTTTTTTCTAGGGGTAGCTAGCCAGGCAAGATGTGAATAAACGCTATCAATTGAGCAGCCAATGATAGCGGCATTCCGTGCTTGGAACTGTGCATGTGCTTCTTGAAATGCATGGAGTTCAGTTGGGCAGACAAAGGTAAAGTCAAGGGGATAAAATAGAAGGATGACATATTTACCTAAGAATTGGTTTAGGGTGATTTCATCAATAATTTTATTTTCTTGTGCTGCTTGAGCGCAAAATTCAGGAGCGGACTTTCCTACTAGTACTGCCATGGTTTTCTCCTTTTAAACTGTATTAAGCCAAGTTTCGTGGCCGATTTGGGTCGCAGGGCCGTGCCCTGGATAGACTATTGTAGAGGGAGGTAACAGTGCTAGGCGCTTTAAGGAGGGGCCCATCAATTCTGGCTGTGAGGTGGGCAGAGTGATTTTTCCATAGGTGCCTTGAAAGAGTGTATCTCCAGAAAAGAGTGTTTTTTCGCTTTCAAAATAGAGGCAGACACTGCCTTTAGAGTGCCCTGGAGTATGTATGACGGTGAATGTCAGGTTTCCGAGAGAATATTTTTTTCCTTCTTCAAGATCTAAGATGGAGGTGCATCCCTTGATGGGAAGAGGCAATGAAAGACCATCGCTACCGGGTTGTAGGACATTTGAAGCATCTAGAGGATGAACATAGACGGGAATCTCTTTATTAAAAGTCGCGGCTTCGACGATATGGTCCCAGTGAGAATGGGTCAACAAGACACGAGAAAGAGTGAGTTGATGTTCTTTGACAGAAGCTTGTACGTGTTCGTAGCTTTCTAGACCAGGATCGATAACGGCAGCTTCTCGCGAGCTTTCGCAAGCAATCAGATAGGTGTTTGTTTCAATAGGAGGGCAGCTAAAGCATTGAATAAGCATCGCACCGGAGAGGACTCGAACCTCTAACCGCCCGGTTCGTAGCCGGGTACTCTATCCGATTAAGCTACCGGTGCAGAATACGGTATAGTCTGCTTGTACTTGGATTTTTCCACAAGGAAAAAGTCCAATTATCCTTGAAATTTAAGGGAAAAAAGCAAAAACTCGGGATATTATGCAATTTTCCCATTATAAGATAGAAAATAATGTTCCGTTTCGAGTTGACTCTGAAAAATTAGAGCGTGAACTTTATCGTGTGATTGAAAATTTTACTAAGAGGGTCAAAAGCACGATTCAAAGATATTTTTTAACGATTACGCTCTGTTGGATAGTTCTTGGTCTGTTTGCATTTTTATTAATCTCTTCGTTGACTTTTTGGATTAATCCTATACTTACAGCCTTTTCTTTAGGGTTATTTGTGTTGGGCCTATTCGCTTATTATGTTTTCCACCGATTTCTGATTATTCATAAACCCCAAAAGTACCGCATGATGTGTGAAGAATTTGGAAAGTTATGTCACGAGGCGATACCCTATCCTTCAGGAACCCCTCAGCATCACTCTACAATGGCTTTGGCTTATGCTCTTTGTGCAGATTATTTGAATGGAAAAGAGTACTCTTACTACTCGCACAGGTGGTTTTCGAGGTATTTAAGCTCTCCTTTGGAAATTTTAAGCTGCTTCCTTTTTTGGAAAGAGATGTATGTATTGCGAGAGATTTTGCTGCTTGCTTCTGTAAAAGAATATCTTGATCTTGTAAAGAGCGATCCCGTGAATTTAACATACCATAGCCAGCTAGCTAATGGCTATGTCCTTCTCTCTAGGCTCTATAAGGACCCGCGCAGTGAAGAGACTAATGAAGAGTTAAGATGGATTCCAAAAAAGAGATATGATGCTATTGTTGCAGAAAAATATCGCCATACTGCAGAAAGAGCGATCGAAGAATTTAAGATTATTAGCAGTTACGCCCCTGACGATCCTTGGGTACATGCCCAGCTTGCCTTGAGCTATCGCGACTTGGCTCTTCCTTTTGAAGAAATTCATGCTTGCGAGGCGCTATTAAGGTTATGTCCCAGTGATAGAGATACCCTTCATCGCTTAGGGACGTTATATTTTCAGCTTGGGGCAAACGCTAAGGGTCTTGAAGTCTACAAGCAACTGTGTCATATTGACTGCGGACTGGCGGCGTTGTTGATAGCGCAGTATGGCTGCGCGCCTAGTTTACAGACTGACTATTAAATAAGGAAGCATGCATGCAGAACAAGCGTTTCAATCTAACGATACTTTTTGTCATTGCAGCGGCTATAGTGATTGCTGCGAGTGGTTATTTCTTTGCCAAAGATGACCTTTTAGAAAATCCAAAAAAGCAGCTTGAGGCTATTAATCGAGACGATGATTTAGAGGCGTATGCAAAGTATACTTCCAAAGAGTTTCAAGAGGTCACCTCTCTCCCCTCTTTTCGCGCCTTTTTAGATCTCTACCCCTTCTTTCGCAAGGACCCTAAGCTTCAATTGGAAGTCGTTAAAAAAACAGATCATGAAGCTACTTTGAAGGGAGATCTTGTTTTACCGAAGGGACAAGCAGTAGCCGTAGAGTATAAGCTTATCAAAGAGCAGGGAGATTGGAAGATCCAGACAATTACGGTGCTAGACGAGACAAATAGCGTAGCGGATAGGGATTCTTTAGAGCAGTTGAGAAAGCCTATTGATACCCAGCTTAATGCTTTACAGAACAGTAAAGTATCCAAATCCTACTATGATGCCGTTACAGAGGATTTTCAGCAGAGAACACCCTACTGGAGATATGAAAAGATTGTCAAAGAAACTCCCATGCTTAGCACCCACAAGAAACGTGAAATAGTGAACCATTCGATCAATGGAAATGAAGGTCGAGTGGATATAAAGTTATACGCTAATATGACTGAGATGCCCATTGAATACGGGTTGAGAAGGGTTAATGGTGAGTGGAAAATTTGGAGCATGCGTTTAATTAAGCCAGCGCCAGAGTCAGTAACAACGGAAGTCCAGCCTTTGCATTTAGATAATTTAATTGCAGCATTAGATGCGCAGGAAGTACCTCCTTCCGTTCCTCCTCCTGTTCCTTCATCTGCCCCAGCTGCACCTGCACCCTCTGCAGAAGATAATGAAGGGATTAAGAATACTATTGAGCAGCATCTGCAAATGTTAAAGTCTGGGAATGTTGAGGCTACGTATGAAGCGAGCATGTCGCAAGGATTTAAACATGCGAATACCCTTCAGGTGTTTAAGGACTTTGTTCAAAGATATCCCATTCTGACAACAGGCCAAGCAAAATATTCTACGCCATCATTTCAATCTAGTTATGGAACCGAAATTGTGGATATAGCTGGTCCAGATGCCACTGCACATGTAAATTATCTTTTGATGAAAGAAAGTGGCGTATGGAAGATTCTTGCTATCAATATCAATTATGAGACAGTACCCACTCAAGTTCCTCAGCCAAAGCAAGAGCCTGTGAATTATACAGCGCAGCCTGAAGTAGCTAAGCCGACTGAAGACCCGACAGAGATCATTATACCAGTTCAGCAGCTATTGACAAGCCTGGGACATTCCGATTTTTCTGCCGCTTATAAGTATTACATGAGCGAAGGGTTCCAAAAAGGCACTTCTTACGATGAATTCAAAAAAATCATGCAAAGACTCCCAGCTATTATGCAGGGCACTGTAACATTCTCAAAGCCGAAGATTGAAGCGGATCACGGATTTGTCAGCGCAACATCCACTAGTCCTTATGGTACCGCTACATTAGATTTTACATTAGTGTTAGAACATCGTGCTTGGAAAATCCATGTTCTGAATATTTCTGGGACAACCATACCCACACCATCTACAAAAGGGACGCCTGTTACGGAAAAGCCTACTCCATTGCCTCCTGAAAACCTAAATCCTTCTGCGATTGAATACCCTATTCAATTACAGATTTTTCTTGATAGTACAGGAGAGATTAGCCGCTCTTATTTCGAACTAACCTCACAGGCATTTCAGCGGTCAACTAACCTTCAGGAGTTTACTGATTTCGTTAAAGGAAATTCTGTTTTTGTCGACAATGCCAACTATAAAATCGAAGATCAGTCAAATGGTGTTGATTCGGCATCCTTTAAAGTGAGCATGAGTTCAAATTCCAAAGAAACGGCCACTGTTCTGTATGATCTGGTACGTGAAAATAATAAGTGGAAGATCCAAAACATTCAAATTCTCGACAACTCATCTCCTCCTAGAGGTCTCTCAAAAGCTCATCACACAGAACTTCTTGCTGAAGAGAAAGAAGAGCCTGTCAAACAAGAAGAGAACTTAACGTCCCCTGCTGCGTTGATTCGTTTAGCACCTATACCACAGCATTCTAAGGAGGAGACAGTTCATCCAGAGCATAACGAAAAGTCTAACTTATCAATTACTTATGGAGTCTTTGGTACCAAAGTTAATGAAGCTGGATTTGTCCAAGTTCCAACCCTCTCAATACCAAAGGGTAAGGACAGCATTTACTTTAATCTCTTTGTAGAAGATGCAAAAAAAGGTGACAAACTTAACCTTTCTTTCAAGCATCTAAATAGCGGTACAGTGATCCCTGATATTACTTCTCGCATTAGAACAGATGGAAATAGCACACTATCCTTCATTTTTGCTCCTCCCCCTCAAGGATGGCCAGAAGGAATCTATGAAGTGACTGTATCTGCGAGCAATGGAGAAGTTAAACCATTCAGCTTTAGGGTAGAGTGACGATGCGATTTCTCATTGCTTTATTAGCTTTGACGTTATTACCAGTTATAAATCTTAAAGCTGAAGCTTCTCGCTATCTTCGGTCTACCCCTGTTTTGGAGCTTGCTGCAGCACATCTTCGCATTCTTCAGAGAGGTGACATCATAACAGCATACAGATTGACAAGCAGTGATTTTAAAGATGCAACTCCATTGTGTGAATTTACAGAGATGGTAGCCGCAATGCCGCAGCTAAAGAGTTTTCAGGGCATTAGCCTCTCTTCACTTTCATTTGAACCTGGAGAAGCTGTTTGGCAAGGCATATTATTAGATAAATATGGCCTTCCTATGCTAACAGTCACTTACAGTGTTGTTCTTCAAGATAAGTCTTGGCGCGTTCAAGCAATGTCTGCAATCCCCTATACAGCTCCACAAGATACCATTGTTGTCGAGCCTACTACTCCTAAATGCACAAAGAAAGACTATTTGCGTCACAGTTAGGTTTGAAAAACTCAGGTTGTTATGCCTTTAGACGACGAAGATGCTGAGATAGTCCGACAGTTGCATACGATTAAGAAGGGCGATCATCCCTTAGAGGTTGAAGAAAAATTTCAGGTTTTGCTTGAACGGTATAAAAATAATTTCAAATTAAAGTTTATATATAACGAATTCAGAATCGCCAATGCTTCCCACCTTCCACGCACACGCCCCCAAATTTTACTGGGTGGTCCGATCGGTCTAAATTATCCTAACATCCATTCATACTTTCTTTTTGAAGTAGCCGATGTGGTATGCTTAACATGTGTGGAGAAGGCTTATTCATACACCTCTGCTATTCATTGCTCACCTAATAGCCTTTTCTTTGAAATTTTAACTAAATTGCCGCCAGGCTTTCACCCCGATTTTTATTGGGACAATCAGATTGAGCATCGGCATTATATTCCTCCTGGCATTGAAATAGCTCCTTTTCCTATTGTAGCTAGCGTTTGTCACACCTTTTTGCACAAATCGATTGAATATGTCTGTGAACTATTTGACAAGGTCATATCCATTTCAAGTTTTCATGGAGATCTTTTAAGAAAAAAATATGGGGATAAAGTTATCGATATTCCCTTCGGGATAAACTGGGCTTCTTTTAACCGAACGGTCGAACCTCAATGGGACAATAAATCGATAGACCTCTGTGTAACATTTTCAGAACACACTTCGCCAGCATATGCCAATAAACGCAATCAACTTCTCCAATGGGTACGAGAATTTAATGAGAAACATCCAGGCCGTTTTTCGATAGAATTTCTATCAGACCTAACCATGGATAAATATCTGGAGGTCTTAAAGAAAAGCCGTATTACCCTAAATATCACGGGAGTGCATGGATCATACAATTATCGCACTCTAGAGGCTATATCGACTGGTTCGATGGTTTTTCAATATGATTGGGATGGCGATTTTTTTGAGAATAAATTTTCAGATCTATTTCAGGATGAAGTACATGGTGCAGGATTTAATAAAGATTCTTTTGAGAAAAAATTACTCTATTATTTGGAAAATCCTGAAATTACTCAAAAAATAGCTAAAACAGCTCACGTATACCTTGAAGAGAACTATAGTTATAAAAAACTCTATGAAGAGTTAATACGAAAAGTGAAAGAAAGCTCGATCCAAATCCCTCGTAAAATTACAGGAAAACAGGGTTACTTTCTTGTAGATATGATTTACTACTATCAAAATTCCCTCATGCAAAAAAACATGGTGTATGGCGTTCTTGGAGTCGATGAGCAGGAATCTTGGATTCGTTTCAATAACCTGATGATACTAACCCTATCTCTCGATTTAACTGGCCTAGGCTGTGTTATGTTAGTTGCAGAAGTCCCTGAGCCTCTCTCGCGCTTAAAGCATGCCGATCTCTGGAATCTGTGTCAAAACTTTTATCAATCAGCTCTTGCCTCTGTTCCTTTAGAATACCTTTGGATTGTACGCTGGAACTATTTTCTACTCTCTTTAGAGATGAAAATGGCCTCGAAGATGGATTTTCAAGAAGTTGCGGCTCTTTTAGAAAAGACTACTCCTGCAGCTTTCGATGAGACGCGCATTATTTTCAAATATTATGTTGATGATGAGAGATTCCCCGAATACAACCTCTCTCCCAAAAGAGCTGTGGACTCTATCCATCCCTTCACACAGCTCAATATTGACTTACTAAAATCGATGAATAACCCCGAAGAGCGTGCTAGGCTACACCTGGCATATGCTCAGGGTTTATTTCTTAAAACTATGGCCGACACGTCCTTTACCATGTTTCCGAGGAGGACTTGAATTCCTTGGACCACGGAATGGTGGGCGTCTATTGAATATAGGCTCAGGCTTAATCTTTGGATCTGGCTCATAACCAGGAATGATCACCTTAGGTATCTCTGTCTTAAGCATTCTTTCAATGTCTCTCAACAATTTTTGCTCATCGATACTCACTAAAGAAATCGCTTCCCCTACTCTTCCAGCACGTCCAGTACGTCCAATGCGATGCACATAGTCCTCTGGAACGCTAGGCAGTTCGAAATTCACCACATGAGGCAACAAATCAATGTCTAAACCTCTAGCAGCAATATCTGTAGCCACAAGCACTTGCACTGTACCTCGTTTGAAGTCTGACAAAGCTTTAGAGCGGGCCGATTGCGTTTTGTTGCCATGGAAAGCTGTCGATTGGATTCCATCCATCTCTAGCTGCTCCGAAAGCTTATTAGCGCCATGTTTTGTACGAGTAAACACAAGGACTCTCTTCCATTGTTCCGATGAGATCAGATGAGAAAGAAGTTCACGTTTGCGCTTACTATCGACAGGATAGACCACTTGAGAGATTAGTTCTGAAGTCGAGTTGCTACGAGTCACCTCAATCATCTTAGGCGATTTTAGCAAGCCATCAGCAAGGTTTCTGATCTCTTTCGAAAAAGTAGCAGAGAATAACAAGCTCTGTCTCTCTTTCGGCAACAGCGATAAAATTCTACGAATGTCAGGAAGAAATCCCATGTCCAGCATACGATCCGCTTCATCCAAAACCAAATGTTCCACTCTAGATAGATCTACAGTCCTTTGGCTAAGATGATCCAACAAGCGACCAGGAGTAGCAACCAGAATGTCAACGCCACTGCGCAGATTTCTTATTTGAGGAAAAATGCCTACACCACCAAAAACTGCCGTCGATTTTAGATGAGAATGTTTACTGTAAGTTTTAACACTTTCCCATACTTGAACAGCCAATTCACGTGTAGGAACCAGAATAAGAATACGTACAAAACGAGATCCTTTTCCCTTTGGATGAGCGTTTAAAAGATGGAGTAGAGGAAGAGTAAACCCTGCGGTTTTCCCTGTGCCTGTTTGTGCAGCAACCATGATATCATTCCCCTCTAAAATAGCGGGAATAGCCTGTTCTTGAACAGGAGTAGGAGTATCATAGCCCTTGTCGGCGACTGCACGTTGTAATTCAGTAGAAAGACCGAGATTTTTAAATGACATGTAAAATAACCTATAAAAATAAAAAATTAATTAAAGAGAGAATAAACTATTTACAAAAAATAGTAAAGAGAAAAAAGGGCATAGCGATAAAACTATGCCTTTTGAAAAGATTAGATTGCGGTAACTTTTGTAGCTTCGGGTCCTTTGCGTCCTGAACCTTCAACGAATTCTACTTTTTGCCCTTCATGTAGGGACTGAGCATTACCTTCGACATTACTCACGTGAAAAAAGAGTTCCTTACCACCACCCTCAGGGGTAATAAATCCAAAACCTTTTTGAGTATTAAAAAACTTGATTGTACCTTTTGCCTTAGTCACGAATAGACTCCGTTTTGTTTTGTTACTATCAATTCACTATTTAGCACTATTTAGGACTTTTTTGCAATGGACTTCTAAGATTTGTATTAATTTTATCACAAAATACAGGGGAAAATAGTGAGCGAGGCGAGATACATTCTTTATTATTAATATAGTTTATGATATAATAGATTCTTTAATAATGGAGCTAAAAATGTTAAAGCGTTGTTTACTTGTTTTTTTTCTTACTTTTATTTTTTCAATCTATGCTGATCCTATTTATATAGCTTATTATACAGTCAATACCCCCTACGAAGAGGAAGTCATTAATCTTAAAAATTCACTGGATCAATTCAGCTTACCTTACGATATCCAGGGGGTGCCTAGCCTAGGGTCATGGCAAAGAAATACACAGTATAAGACCCTATTTATCAGAGACATGGTCAATAAATACCCTGATCGACCAGTAGTTTATGTTGATGCAGATGCCATTGTTAGAAGTCCACCTATTTTTTTTGATCAATTAGAGTGTGATGTAGCGGTGCATCATTTTTACAATAAAAAGCGGAATTTTTTAGAGCTTTTGAGTGGGACAGTCTATTTTGGCCCTACTGAAAACGCGAAAAAATTAATTGACAAGTGGATAGAGGTCAATCAAGAATTCCCCGATCAGTGGGATCAGAAAAATTTAGATATAGCTATTAAAAGAATGCCAGAGTTGAAAATAGTTGAATTGCCTCCCTCCTATTGTTTAATATTTGATACGATGAAAGACCAGGGACCTGCAGTGATAGAGCATTTTCAGGCCAGTAGACGCTTCAAAAAAATAGTCAACTCAAATTAAGTTTTTATGTACCGATACATTTTAGCCCTTTTATTCCTTACAAGTACCCTTTGGGGCGTTGAGATTACTGGGATAGGTTCTAAAGTTAAAGATGTTTTTAACAGTTCTAGCCATCCCTTCAATTATGACTTACATATAGACCTTATTCAGGGAGCTACTCCCAATGAAGATTTCATTATTTGCTGTCATGGATATGCAGGAAATTATTCTATTGCAAGTATCATTCATTCCTATAAGGTAACTTCAAAACACCTTCTTGGCTTTAATTTCCCAGATCACGATCTCTTTGAAAGAAAATATGCTCCAGGTCAGGTCACTTTTGGATCTATAGAAGAACTTTTGCCTATCTTTTACATCTTAAAAAAGGTTGTGGTAGATGCTAAGGTTGATAAAGTTTCATTATATGGCTTTTCCGCAGGAGGAGGAGCCGTCGTCAATGCTGTAGCTATATTAAATTCACAGCGCTACGACCAAGATTTGCAACGCGTCGGGGTGGACGCTAGTGCCAAAGCAAAGATTTTAGAAGCTTTGCAGAAAGGATCGATTTTGCTCGATGCACCCTTAAAATCTATGGACGAGGTTAAAGATCTACATAAAGGCGATCCTATAATGGCCATCTTGATTCCACGCTATCGTGAAAACCAGATGCGTCCCATTGATGCTCTAGCCAATTGGGCAGGTTTAAAACTTAATGTGATTGTCTTTTTTCAAAATCCCGATACTAGCCTGACCAATCGAGACGACAAGTTATTTATTCAACGCCTCCAACAGTACAATCCTGATGGC
>JABDDJ010000012.1 GCA_013287645.1 Chlamydiota bacterium
CTGAGGTTTCTTGGGTAAAGGAGTTAATTCAGTGAGAGAGCTGCTTAAGACCTCTGCAAGGTCTCCAACCCCATCTCCAAACATCCATGAGAGGGTACTCTTATACTCTAAAATCAATTCTGGAGAGATATCCCATTCATGCAAAACCTTCTGCAGAGACTTCAACAGTGGATCTTCTTTAGGCAGAATTTTTTGGTTTTTCCTATTATTGTTAGCCTTCAATGCTAAAACAAGTTCTTGAATAGAACCTTGAAACTGTAGAAATTCATTTTTACTTAAAATATTCTGTAACAGTGCAGAATATCCTTGAAGGGTAGTCAAAGCGGTAGAAAGGACTTCTTGCTGATCTGAGGTACGAATGTTTAAGATACCGTCCCTATTTTTGCCTAAGGAGCGGCAATAGTTAACAATTATCCCTTTTTGTAGTTCATATTTGAGTTTGTGAACGTTTTTTTCATTATTGTTACAGTAGGCTATAATAGCATCAATTTCACCGGAATTAACAGAAAAGGGACTGATAAACTCTTCTGGGGTAGGATCTGGAGTAACTCCTCCCAAGCTCTTAAACAGGCCTTCATAGATATCTTCAGCATGCAGAACAGAATCGGGCTGTTTTAATGGCACTAAAGCAAAAGAGAGCAGTTTATGGGTGAATTCAAAATTTAATTTGTCCTTATGTACATTCTCAAATCTTAATGGCCAAACAACTTCTCCCGTTGCACTATTTGTAGGATGATGCCTAAGTGCACAACCATTAGGATAGACTAGTAATGTATAGTAGTCGGAATGACTTTGGCGTTGAAACTCTATCCATAATTGGCCATAAGAGAAATATCGATCAAGTCCAGTCGACTCTAAAACTTGAGGTGGAAATGCATTTATCAAAGTATTGGAAACTTTAAAAATAGTTTCATCAAGCCAATGCATTCCATCATGCAATGGGTCTAAAACAATCTCTTGGACCTTTTCCTCAATTTGTGAAATAAAATTATTTTTATAATCACCCGATGATAGGGCATCGCGATTCTCCGCAATCCAATCGACTAATTTATCCGCAAATCCCTCAGGGAGTGCGATCAACAAATTTTTTAAAAATCCATCTTTCATCAAGCCTTCTATCGGTGTTCCCATAAACCGAGGCAGCCATCTCAATATCTTCTCAGGAACCTCCCGCTCTTCGTTCGGAAATAATGGATTCAATAAAGCCTTATCTAAATAGGGCTTTAAGTCAGGTGCCACTTGTATTAATTTCGTTAAACGATCATGAACCTCTTTTTTTACATATTCCTCAGGATCGGGTAGGCTCTCTCTATTTAAAAGAGATTTAAAAGGCTCATCTATCGTTTTCCTTATTTCATTAGGAAGATATTTCAATAATTGAAAAAGTGTTTGCAATGACCCTATCGACTTGCCGTAACGTCCATAGTAAAGCCAGGTCTCTCCAGGCGATAAGTTTTGAATCTTGTGCAACGTACGGATAGCTATTTCGGCAGAGGGAATAGCCTCATTGAACTCAAGATACTCATGCGTGATCCCTTGCATATAGCTTCGGCTTCCAACGACGCGTTCCCTCTTTTGCGTCTGGACATTGCCTGGAAGTTCATTAGCTGCACTTAAAAATTTTAGGATGTAGTTGAAAGATTCTTCTGAAAGCTTATCTGTGTTATCTAATAGCTCTTTAATTGTCTGAGGGGAAAGACTGGGCTGATTAGGCGATCCACTATGCAGGTAAGAATGCGTAATTAAGCTTTTTTGCTCTTTCAGCGCCTCTTCATCTACTGTACTCTGTAGCTTAGAAAGGGTATTAGAGGAGGGAATGCACGTACGTTTAGGTTCAAGAACAGAAAGAATCTCTTCAGTAAAGTTTAATTCAAACCCATCAAATCCATCAGAGACACTTTGGCATGCAAGGACTGCTTCACGAAAAATAAAATAGACGCGTTCTTTAATCATCTTATCATCATGCAGCCAAACAGAGATCTCCCCGGGTATACTCTTTCGCAGAGTCAGGCCATCTCCTAAAATAGCTGGGACGACGAGCTCAGTAAGATCACTTTTAAGCTTGATTTCAGGGTAAGTTTGACTTTGCTTGGAAATCGAAATTAAAAGCTGCTTGGCAATTACTGGGTGCATAATAAAGATTAATTAAAAATATTAAGGATTATAATAGATTTTTGTTAAGAATTAATTAAGAAAGTTCTCTCTATCAAAATAGTAGAGTTCCACGAGAGAAAGACATCCAAACCCTACGAAGATATAGTAAATAAAAATTGGAATAACAAATTGATACAATAAACCAATAAAAACAATAAACTGCAACACTGTTGTCGCTTTACCACACCAAATAGCTCGCACGCGATAGCTACCTAACCGCCCCAGCAAAGAAAGCCATAAACCATAAAGAACTACAGCAACATCTCGACTCAAAAGCGCCATACATTCCAATATAGTAATCCTATCCTCCCACCAAAAAACCCCCAAAATCACAGCCGCAAAAAACTTGTCCATGATAGGATCAAGCAAAGTACCCAAACGCGTTGTAGATCCAAACCGACGAGCGATAAAACCATCCAAACCATCCGATGCCATGGCCAGTAGCAAAACAGCAACACGTATTCCCGTCGAATTAGGAATAAACAAAAGCGCCAAAGGAAAACGTAGTAATGTTAAAATATTAGGGATTGTCCACATAGCCACTTAATATAGCACAAAGGTTTTCATGAAGACAACTACGATAGGTAAGTACCTCCTTGACCAGTTATATACGCGAGGTGTGCGACATATCTTCGGTGTGCCTGGTGACTATGTTCTCAAAATGGACAAGCTGATTGAGGAGCATCGCATCCAGTATGTCAATACAACCCGGGAAAATACCGCAGGGTATATGGCAGATGCCTACGCCCGCATGAAAGGGCTAGGAGTTGCCTGTATTACTTATGGTGTGGGAGTCAATATTACCAATGCCATGGCGCAAGCCTATGTAGAGAGCTCTCCTATTGTTGTTATTTCCGGCGCAGCAGGAGCCTCAGAGACACACCACTCACCCCATCTCCACCACCTTATCAATAGCCACAGAAAAGATGAGAGAGACTGCACCCAGTTCGAAATCTTCCGCAATGTCAGCATCGACCAAGCCCTTTTAGATGATCCAGATACTGCTCTCGATGCTATTGACCGAGTTCTTTACAGCTGCTTGCGTTTCCAGAAGCCTGTCTATATCGAGATACCTCGAGACATGGTTGACAAAGAAGTTACTTGGAGGCAACCCTTAGCCCCCGAAGCACCAAAAAGTGATCCTGTAGCATTGGAGGAAGCTTTAAACGAAATAGTAAATATTTTAAAATCCAGCCAAAAACCAGTCCTTTGGATCGGCCATGAAACCCAACGCCTTGGCCTCGTCCAAGATGCATTCAAATTTGCCGAAAAATATTGCATCCCCATTACGACTTCCCTTTTAGGAAAAGGGGCTATCAATGAACACAGTCCTCTTTTTGTAGGAGTGTATCAAGGCGGAATCAGCAACGCGGTTGTCACACAGTTTGTGGACGACTGCGATCTACTGATTTCTCTAGGAGTGCTCCTTAGCGATGTCAATACAGGTATTTTCTCCGCCAAGCTTAACCATCCCCACTCCATCACCGCCAATGCTGAACAGGTCGCCATTGATCATCATAGGTACCAGGAGGTCAATTTTACCGATATTGTTAAAGCCTTAGCCCAATCAGAGTATAATATCCTCTTTCGTCATCCCTATCCCACGGCGAATTGTAAAAAGAAAAATGTTTCCAAGCCTACTACACAAAAAATAACATCAACACTACTCTTTAATACCCTCCAGAACCACCTACAATCCGATCATATTCTCGTAGCTGATATAGGAGATAGCCTCTTTGGCTGCACAGACCTCATTGTTGAACAAGACGCCTTCTTTGCCTGCGCCTTTTTCGCTTCCCTCGGCTTTTGCGTCCCAGCAGCCATTTCAACGCAGCTAGTTGCACCAAAAAAGCGCGTTATCGCTCTTGTAGGAGATGGGGCCTTCCAAATGACCTGTACAGAGCTATCTACAGCCGTACGCTATAGCATAGATCCCATTATCATCGTTCTCAATAACCACGGTTATGGAACAGAACGGCCGTTATTAGAAGGCGCCTTTAATGATATCGTCAACTGGCGCTATGCAGAGCTTCCCAAATTACTCGGAGGAGGCAAAGGCGTACGCGTACAAACAGAGGCCGAATTCGACAAAGCCCTAACATATGCCCTAGCTCATAGAGGAGAATTCCAGCTTATCGAAATCGAACTTGACAAAACAGACTTCTCACCCGCCATGCAGCGCTTTAGCACCCTAGTCAAAAACAAAGACAAAAAGACAAGTGACAAGGACCTTTAGGACAATGAGGACTTTGAAGACAAGGACGCTTGATTGAAAGTCTTTGTCCTCAAGGTCTTCATTGTCCTAAAGGTCTTTGTCCCTTGTCCTTATGTCTTCGTCCTGTGGTTAACTCCAGAAGCCCTGGAATATATTGAAGATACGGTTAATGTCGTTAAAAGTAATAAAGACAAAGAGAGCGATCAATGCGATAGCAAAAGGCAGAATGAGTCGCTCCATTGTCTTTGGCTTCATGCGATGGCCTGTAATTAGCTCATAGAGTGACAAGAGGATAGTTCCACCGTCTAGAACAGGTATAGGCAATAAGTTAACAATGCCTAGGTTCAAACTAATGAATCCTAACCACTGCAAAGCATGAGTAATGCCTCCTACAGCTGCCATTTGAGCAGATTGAAGGATTCCTATAGGACCTGCCATCAACTTTACACTGACTGTCATCGTAAATAGCGCTGTCAAGAAATGCCAGATATCGCGCATGATCTGATTGAACTTTTCTATGGGCCCTGGATTATAGAGAACCTTACGGTCTTGAACATTGGGAATTCCAGTCACTAACTCTTTCTGAGTCGCCTCTAAGCTCTTCATAGCTGTTGCGCGTTTATCTGGATCGACAATTTGTGAAATCTCGCGTTCCTGCTTTTCAATAGCAGTCTGGATAGTTTCAAATTCTTTGTCCTGCTTCATGAAGTCATAGCGTGCAATAGGAATAATAGGTTTGAGCAATCGATAATTTCTTGCCTCTGTCACCGATTTTCCAGTACCTATCGCAGTGGCAATCTGATTTAAAGCTTCTAAGTTAAATTCTTTATCATATTGTGAATCAGCTTTTTCCCAAGATATTGCTTTAGTAATGCCTGGAGCATTTTCAACAATCATTAAAACCTGTCGGCTCTGTAAAAGGTTCAAAATCTGATACGCTTGCTTAATAGGCTGACCATCAATAGCAATAATGCGATCTCCCTCTTGAAGCGGCTCATCGATAGGCATGGTCACGATTTGTGGAAACGTTGCCTTTTCTTGCTCTTCATCAATAAGCTTAAATGGTCCCTCCACCGTTGCGTCATTCGTAATATTGTAAGGGATCATGTATATCTGTTGGAGTTTCTTACCTTTTAGCTGAGCTTCATATTGCCAATCGGTTAACTCGTTGCGGATGCTTTGATCGACTTTTAGTTCTTGAATAGGAACGCGTGGAACCCGACGTAATAGCGGTTTATCTTGGCGGAGAACGGTAACTAAAATGCGATTATCGTTAAGTATTTTATTGAGCTGAAGCGATGAGAAAATAAGCTCTCCATCGACCCAAACAATACGGTCATTAGCGCGAAGGCCGCTATGAAGCATGGGTGAGTTTGGAGGAAGTACATTCTCCTTACCATCCGCATGCTTTTCGTAAATAATATAATTTGCTGGTGAGAGAATTCCAGCAGTTTTTACACCCTGAACACCATAGATAGGATGGGGGTAAGTCTTTACAGTATATTCAAAAGGAGTACGGTCGTTTGTTAAATAATTTACTTTGTAACCAGAGACTGTTATTGTATCGCCACTCATCATAGGGGCTTGGAGGTGATCTGTTGAATTATTATAAGCGCTTCCATTATAAGCTACGATCTCGTCGCCCGCACGAATACCGTGGACATACAACTCCGAATGAGGATCTACCCAGCCAATAATATGTGTATGTTCAGAAAAGTTTTGAGTCAGCCCTCCCATTCCCCACAATAAAATAAAGGCCACTAATGCAAATAAAATATTTGCTGCAGGTCCTGCTAAAGAGACAAAAATTCGGCTTAAAGGTCCCTTGCCAAAAAAACCATCTGGCACACTATAGGGATCAACTGTAACTGTTTCACCAGTGGCACTATCTTTTACCTCTCCTGATTCAGTCCCAGCAATTTTTACATATCCTCCAAACAGAAGCCAACAGAGCTTCCAGTGTGTTCCACTCTTACTGTGCCACTGATAAATAGGTTTGAAAAATCCTATCGAAAAAGTTTCTACGCGCATACCAACAAGTCGCGCAGCAATATAGTGGCCCAATTCATGGATAAAAATTAAAAATCCAAGGCCTAAAAATCCTAAAACAATATAAAAAATAGTAGCTGCCATTTCATCACCCTAATAAAACGATTATTATGCCATAGACTGCCGGATATCTGCTACGTGAATTTTAACTCTTCGGCAAGGCGTTGCGCTTCTGCATCTACAGCGAGAACATCATTGATCTGCGTTAGCGGAACAATCTGGTGAGCAGAGAGGAGTTGATCAAGTCCTTGCGCAATACCTATCCAAGGGATTTCACCCTTAACGAAGCGCTGAACAAGAACTTCATTAGCTCCATTCAGAAAACAGGAGGCGCTACCTCCAGCTCTAAGAGAATCATAAGCCAGAGCAAGGCAGCGAAACTTATCCATGTCGGGAGGGAAAAATTCCAACTTTGTTAACTCTCTAAAATCGAGCGGCTTAATGAGACTAGGAAACCGTTCAGGATAGGTGAGAGCATATTGAATAGGCAGGCGCATATCCGGAACCGCCAACTGCGCTAACATCGAAGAGTCGATAGTTTCAACAAAACTATGGATAATACTTTGAGGATGAATCACAACGTCGAGTTGTTCCACGGGAAAACCGTAAAGCCAGTGCGCTTCGATAAGTTCAAAGCCTTTATTCATCAAAGTAGAGCAATCAATCGTAATTTTTGCACCCATTAGCCAATTGGGATGTTTAAGGGCTTGTGTAACGGTCACATTTTTGAGTTGCTCTTTTTCCATCTTTAAAAATGGTCCACCGGAGGCTGTGAGAATGACTTTTTTCACATGGTCTTTATTAATCCCCTGGAGGCACTGGAAAATGGCGCTATGCTCGCTATCCATAGGTAGAAGCTCTACTCCATGCTTTGCGGCTAGCTTGCAGATATAGGCTCCAGCTGATATCAATACCTCTTTATTGGCCAGGCCGATCGTATTTCCAGCCTTAATTGCCTCCACAGTAGGTAGTAGACCCATCGCGCTATTCATGGCAGATACGACAAACAGATTATTAGATAGGGAAGCGATCGCACAGATGCCCTCAATTCCTTTTAGAACTTTAATGTGTGGGCATTGACGCTGTAATTCTAAAGCTTTATCGGTATCGTAAACCGCCACAACTTCAGGCTGAAACTCTTGGATTTGGGCATATAAAAGTTCAATATTATTTTTTGCAGCTAAGGCTTTAATGCGAATGCGTTCGGGACCTAGATGACGAGCGACATTTAGAGTGTTTTTTCCGATAGAACCGGTGCTTCCCAAGATAACTAGATGCCGCATTTACTAATCCTCACTAAACGTAAATGCGAAAGCTGAAAGGCCTTTGGGTATTTGTATGCGTAACCGATGTCTACCATAATTTCCACCTAATAGAATGAGATCATATTTTCTGGGTTGAGTTACAAAAATTTCGCCTTGCGCATTCATATCAGTAGAATAGTATTTACGCGGGAGGGGCTTTCCGTCAAGCATCACTTTAACGGGTTCACTGCTTTTTTCTCCTAAAACGAGATGCACCTTTGTGCCGATAAAATTTAGGTCGATATAACTATCAGAGCTTGCAGATTCGGCCCTATCTTCATGGACGATCCAGTCTCCTTCTAAAGCGATGTGATCACCTTCTGGAAATTCTGTGAGCACATAATGCTTCATTTTGTCCTTTGCGATTTCCAGCGTGTAGGGATAGGCCGCAGCTCGACCATAACCGATGTAAATTTCGGGAGTCTCAGCTCGTCGACTAGGTTGTTCTTCAATGCCCATCATAGGCTTTAAGCCTAAGAGATGGCGGATGGCATTCTCTGTTTCAATATATTTTCCTTCGCCAAAGTGGTAGTAACGGATGTTTCCATTCTGATCGATTAGGTAATGTGCAGGCCAGTAGAGATTTCCGTAGGAGCGCCAAATAGCGTAGTCATTGTCTAGAACGACGGGATACTTCACCCCATAACGGCTCATGGCGGCTTTCACATTTTCTGGCTGCTGTTCAAAAGAAAACTCTGGAGTATGCACACCAATAAGCACAAAGCCCTTGTCTTTGTAGTTATCATACCAACGTTCTAAGTAGGGTAATGTGCGGAGGCAGTTGATACAGCTGTAGGTCCAAAAGTCCACAAGCACAACTTTACCTTTTAAATTTTCTTTTGATAGTGGCTGACTATTAAACCATGTCTTATCTGATCCAAAATCGGGTGCAGGAGCAATATTAGGTAGTTCTCCACTAGGAGGAATGTTTAATTCTTCAACACGAAGTGTAAATTGTTTACCTGCCGAAGTTTTGACTAAACTAGATAATCTTTTTTTGACTAGCCGATTATTCTCCACTTCAATAACAGGTAAATAATTAAGCGCCGTTTGCTGAAACTGATCCACCCAGCCCATACTAATCGCTACTGCAAAGCCAATCGTCAATATTCCGAATACAACCCTTAAACCATTCGATAACCAGGCGCGTTGTGAGGTAATATTTTTAATATATGAGCCTCCATACATGATCGCAAGCATAGGGATCGCCGCACCGATAGCATAACCCGCTACCATAGCTATGATAGTAAAGGAGAGGGCATTTAAGGTAGTGAGGATAATCAAGGTCGCCAATATAGGACCGGCACAAGGAGTCCAAATCAAGCCTAAAGCTAGTCCCAGACCAATTCCTCCTACAAACCCTGTAGGCGTTTTTGGCGCCAGCTTTTCTCCCCACTGCGCTAAGGGACTAACCAAACGCGCCAACCATTCTCCCAGAGCAGGTATCAACAGCGTCAGTCCAAAGAAAACTAAGATGACAACAGCGACAATATGAAGCCAATTTCCCGAAGTGCCCAGTGTGTGAAGAGCTTGGCTAAGCGTTAAGGTCGCGAGTGTAAAACAGCCGATAAATCCGATGACAATGCCCCAAGCTCTCTTACGTCCACCCTCGAATCCAGCTGCTAAAAGCAGAGGCAAGACAGGCAGCACACAAGGAGAGGCTACAGTCACAATGCCTGCTAAAAATGAAAAGAAAAGTAATATTAACATATTTTCAGACTATATCATTTGATTCATATTTTTAAAATACCCGATTGATTATGCTGTATAGCAGTTATCTTTATCGGTGGCTTAAAAATGGCATCTTGGAAGCGCAACAGCCTAATTATCGTCATTTCCCTACTGATTGTCTTTTCAGGCTTGTATCTTGGGCGTGATTTTCTAGTAGGAATAATCTTAGAAAAACATACCATGCGCACCTGTAGCAAACTTTTAGGCGGAGAATGCTCGTTTGTAAGCCGCAAAAGAGAAGGTAATGCCCTCACTCTCTATAACGTCACAGTCCATAAAGAGGGGATGGGAACTGCCCATGCGAAAGATCTCACAGTTTCCTGGGAATATGACTGGAGGGCCCCCTTTATCGTATTTGATGTCCAAGTCCACCATCTTGAGGGCGATGCAGGAATGCTGCCTCTATATGGCGTATGGAAAGCTGTCAAGCATGCAAGTTTACGCCGAGGTATACGCCTGAGAAGCTGGTCTTTTGAAGATGTAGCTCTAGATACCCCCACAGGCAAAACAACTCTTCCAAAAGCGATTCTACATGGAAACCAAGGCAACGTTCAAGCGGAAGGGATATGTGAACTTCCTACCCAAGGAAAACTCATCCTCCATTCCAATTCTAAAACTGAGTGGGGTTTCCGTCTCGAATCAGCATCCATTCCTGAGGTCATTAACCTTTTAGGATGTATCCAGGGTTTAAAAACTACCTCCCTCCCAAAAAATCTAGAAGGAGAGATCACTGCAGAGGCTACTTACACACCTGCAGGATTAAAAGGAGATGTTTTTATTGAACGGCTTGTTTATGATAACGGTGCTCACGAGTTATCCAGAGCCTCTTTGCAGCTACAAGCCGATGCACATCTCAAAAATTGGAATATCAAAGGTAATTTTGGAACTTCTCCCCTATCCCTCGACATCCACTATACACTAGCTCATCCTCAACAATTGAAAGGCACTTTTAAAGGTAAAAATATCCCCATTCTCGATCTGCTTCCTTTAGCAGGACTAAAAAACAGCCATTGGAATTATGACGGGACAGTCGATATAGATGGAGAGTTTGATACTAAAGGAATTTTTGCTACCCTTCAGCCAAAAATGGTTAAACTGCATCGAGGAGACGTAACTCTTCTTCTTGATACTACCGCTCACAATAACTCTGCAGCTAAGATATGGGTTGATTACTCCAAAGGTTTAGAACGTATCTGGCTAGACTTAAATCAAGCTCATCTCCTTCTTGGAAAGAGTGCAGACATCACCGTTGATGCCAATCTAGAATTAGGAAAAAATTCCATTACGACCCGTAACTTACATGCCTGCTGTGGAGAATTAATGGTTGATGGAGAATTATTAACCAATACTTCACCCGATGGAAGTACATGGTTGATCGCACAAGAAAATGCGCTTCATATCGGAGCATGGAATATTGAAAAATTTATTTGGCAATTTGATCCAAAAATGCAACTTGTTGATGTTAAAATCGCAGGAAATTCTGATGCAAAAGCCTTTCAGGATAATTTGAAAAGCCTTGGAATCATGAGTAAACACAATATTCAAATTCCAGGAAAACTCAACGCCGAACTAACTTTCACAGCACCAAACACCCTTAATTTTAAAGGAAAACTCGATTCAGAACTGTTTACCGTCAACGGTAAAGTCCATGGAATACTCACAACCCCACATCGACTAGATCTTAAAACACTAGAAGCCTCTCTCGCATTTCCATTTTTAGGTAAAGTAGCAAAATACTCCCTCGCTGATTCTTTAGAAGGCTCTTACATCGATTTTTCTGAACGCTATCTACAACTGCTTGGCCAAATCATACCCTCCGGAAAATCTGATAAAAATACAGCCGTCAAAGAATTCAAAATCTCTGGCCCCTGGAACCAGCTTGCGTATGAGGAATAATTGTCTTGGCGATCTCTATGGGATTCCCTATGCTCCCTCTGCTTTCCCAGAACCTGTCTTCACTGCAATAGCGCCAGCGTAAAAGACCAAGAACTCCTTTGTATGCCCTGTGGAATGCTGCTAGATCCTTTAGAAATACCCGATCGCTGCACAACCTGTTTTAATCTTAAAGCTCCTGATAGGCCTTGTCTACTATGTCACCGAATTAAGATACCCTACAGAGCTATAGGAGCCGTCTTTGACTATGATGGGCCAGCCTCTTCCCTCATCAAACAACTTAAATATGGAAATCTAGACTACCTTGCCTCTCCCATGGGAGCCTACATGACGACTCAATTTATCGAGCTTAACTGGCCACTTCCAGACCTTATCGTACCAGTTCCCATTGCTGCCCCCCACCTTATCTCCAGAGGTTTTAATCAAAGTCAATTACTTGCACAAACCATAAGCACTCTTCTCCAAAGACCTCTAATGCTATGTCTAGGACGCTATGCAGGAAACTATAGCCAAGCTGGATTAAATCGGGAACAACGCATGGAGACTAAAAAAAATACAATCACTTTGCTCACAAAAGAACAGGTTAAAAACCAGACTATCCTACTCATCGACGATGTAATGACAACAGGAAACACCCTGAGAAATTGTGCCAAAGTTCTACAGCAAGGCTCTCCCAAAGAAGTGTTTGTCCTCACCTTTTGCAAAGCTAAAACTTAAATTAAACGCAAAGGCGCAAAGGCGCAAAGAAAGTGATACATCTTTGCGCCTTTGCGCCTTTGCGTTTAATTTATTCTTGAAAACTTAACCCACAAGCTGCCTTTCGACCATGCTTACCTGCCTACGCAATGTATCATTCTCTGCAAGCTTCTTCTCTATAGTCTTACATGCATGCAGCAGTGTCGAATGAGTCTTTCCAAACACAGAACCCAAAGACTGCAGCGAACCATTAATAAACTTACAAGCCAGATACATGGCCACTTGACGTGGTAATGCCACCTCTTTAATGCGTGATGTTCCTTTCAAATCACTCACCCTCACTTGGAAGAAAGACGCCACCTGTTTAAGAATCGTCTCAACAGACACATCTTTACCTGGAATATGCTGTAGCATCTCTTTTAAGGCCATCGCCACCAGATCTTCAGTGATTGCTAGATTCATCAAACGGCTATGAGCACAGAGCTTATTGATAGCTCCCTCCAATTGGCGGATATTACTATAGATATGCTCTGCTATGTAAAAGGCGACATTTTGCGGAATTTCTATTCCTTTATTGCGCGCCTTATGTTGAAGAATAGCCACTCGTGTTTCCAATTCGGGAATGCCAATATGCGCCACAAGTCCCCACTCCATACGAGCAATCATTCTCTCTGACAACTTCAATTGCGATGGAGGCTTATCACTAGTAATAACGATCTGTTTTTTCTGGTTAATCAAAGTTTCAAAAGTATGACAAAACTCTTCTTCAAAATTTAAACGGTTCTGCAAAAATTGAATATCGTCCACTAACAGAACATCGATATCAGAACGATAAAAACGCTTCATCTTTTCCACAGACTTATTACGGAGATTATCCACTAACTCATTGATAAAGCCCTCTGTCGTAATTGACTGCACACGCAAATGCTTATGATGCTCGCGTATATAATGACCAATACTATGGAGTATGTGGGTCTTTCCCAAGCCTACTCCTCCATGAATAAAGAGGGGATTATAGGAATGGCCCGGACGTGCTGCGACTCCCATCGCTGCAGATTTAACAAACTGGTTAGTGGGGCCTTCAATAAATGTTTCGAACCGATAAAGGGCGTTCAACGAAGTCTCATTTTGCCCTGTCTTTTGTGTATTTTTTGGAGTTGCAGGAGTTGAAGAAGTCTCTGTATGAATCAATGGAGCAGGGTTTTCGGAAGCCACCACGAATTGAATACTAGGCTCTCCTTTAGCATTAACCGGCAGAAATACAACCAAGTCTTTTGCGTAGTTCGAAAGCAGATATTCTTTAACGAAGATATTAGGGATCTCTAAGGTGATTCCTTGGTCGGTTGCCTCGAGAACTCTAATAGGTGCAAGCCAATTACCGAAAGCGGTCACGGAGCAATGCTTTTTAGCAAACTCCAAGAACTGAATCCAAGCCTCTCGTGTGTCGCAAGCAAGCATAAGTGTTATTCCTTATTCTGTAGTGTTATCGGGCGCGGCCATCATGCCACACAATACCGTTTTGTGTAACGAAAAAGTTATGAACAACCTTTCCACAGTGCGTTTTGGGGGCGTTATGGTGGCCGAATGTAACAGTTGGTTTGAATGGTTGCAAGCAATTTTGTCTTAAATGGAGTTTATTTGTGATAACCCACTGATTTTCAAGATCAGTCAAAATGAAAAATGGCAGATACCCCTAAATTCTTTGCTAACTTCTTGTTTTATGCATTTTTTGTTTGGTGCTAAATAGCAGACTATGAAATAAGAAGTAGTTTTAGGTAATTCGCAATACTTAATTGATTAAGCACTACATGATTACAGCTTTTTTTCGCAGTGTATATAAAGGATTTTGTGCTACAGCTTACGTTGGCATTTTAGCCCTCACTACATTATCTGCAGCTGAAGGGGATGCGCTCTACGACGTCGACTGGAGTCAAATTGATGACAAAATCGATCCAAATCTTTTTCTCTCTCCAGAACCACTTGATCGACAATTTCGTAAATCTCTAATTGGAAATCAGTCTAACTATTCAGATCAAGGTGGCGCCTCCGTTGAAACTAGAGCTGTCAAGCCCTCCACGCTCGCTACAACTCAAAAAAGAACTCTTGATGGCGCTTCTGTTGCAGCCATACCCGTTTTTTCCGAAAGCCCTACACAAAAATCTTCCCTAAAGAGAATTGGAGCTAATGAAAAACCTCTTTCTCATTCAGATAATACACTCGCTCAAGCCAATTTCCAATTGGGTGCCCAGCAACCTGCACCGCTGCAACCAGTACCACAATCTAAACGCCCCACCCAACCTCCCGTATCTATCAACTTCAATAACGTAGCTGTCACCGAATACATTCGGTTTGTCAGCCGATTGGCAAATAAAAATTTTATTTATGATGAAAATGACCTGCTCTTTAATGTCACCATCGTTTCTGAACAACCTGTTACGATCGATGAGATCATGTCTGCTCTCCTCCAAGTCCTACGCATCCATGACCTATCCATCATCGAAGAAGGGGATGACTATCTCATTCATAGAAACCCTGCTGTAAAAACCCTGCCCAACGTCGTCATCGATAATTATGGTGTACCTCCTATCTTTCCTTCTGAAGCAGAAATCATTACTCAAGTAATCCAACTCAATACCCTCGATGCTAACACCGCTCAAAATGTGATCAGCAGCATGATGTCTGCACGAGGCATTGTAGAAGTATTTCGCGACTCCAACCACATGGTCATCAGCGACTTTGCTACCAATGTCCATCAGATTGCTCAAATCCTAAAAGGCGTTGATGCACCTGCCAGCAGCGTAACTGTCGGACAGTATGTTGTCAGAAACACATCTATAGACATTCTGATTGAGCTGCTTAAAGAAATCATGCGCCCCATCGCTAAGGAACAGCCCTTCACTTTAATCCCTCAAGGCGCTTCCAATAGCATATTTATCATGACTACTCCCTTCCTCATGGAACGGGCTCTACCTATCCTCTATCGTCTCGACCAGGTTGATGCTACCACAGGTGTCTTTGACCTACGTGACATGCAATTCCTTAACTACGACTCCTGGAAAAATGCCATTCATACTCCTGAAGGCGGATTCCCCTCTGGCTTCGGTCCTGGTGGTGCTGGCGGACCTGGTGGACTCGCCGGAGGTGCTCTCGGTGGCGCTGGCGCCCTTGGTGAAGGCTTCCTGCAAGGCTTAAAAGGACATTGGCAGCTTGACAACCGCGGCAGATGGATTTTCCACCCAGGCTTACTTGAAGGCTCTCCTGGCTCCTTTAGCAACCCATTCATCCCAGGATTAAGAGGTTCCATAGCCACTCCTGGCGCTCCGCCCGTTCCATACGAATACACTATGCGTGGACAAGCAGCCGCTGCAGCTCGACGAGCAGCAGGAGTAGGTGCTGGTCAAGCTCTTCCAGGAGCCGCTGGAGCACCTCTTTTGCAAGGCCCTGAAACAACGCCTCTGGGAGCTGTGTTGGGTAGTATTTCAGCTGCTACTGGAACTCCGCCGCCTATTTTAACTGGAGCTGCTGGCGCAGTTGGAGTAGAAAGTGCCGTCCTTCGTGCACCAGTGATTATCCCGCCAGAACTTGTTACTCCAGGATCTGTACAAGTTCCTCCTCCTGAAGGGTACTGGCGTGTAGATCAGCAAGGTAGCTGGTTCTTTCAACCAGGTAAGCCTCCTGAAGCACCCTCAGGTCCAGTACCTCCAGGCGGTCTGCCTCCAAGTTCCGTTGTGCCTGAAGGAGAACTCGTTGGACCAAGAGGACAGTGGATGGTCGACGATCAGGGATTGTGGATTTTCGAACTCGCACCAGGCGACTCCATATTCTCAAGTCAAAAAGCACGCTTTGGACGTTTGAATCCAAATCTTCCAGTCGGTTTTGTCGAGAGGACCAAATTTATGGTCTATAAACTCCAATTCCGTAAAGCTGATGCCGTTGAAGAAGCCATTAAAAAGATCGGCTTAAGCTTGATTGATTCAGAAGCTATTAATGCAGCCTTTATCGCAACGATTAATAGCGTTCAGGCACTCCTAGAGTCCAACTCAATGGTCATCAGCGGACCTCCAGAAGAGATCGATAAAGTCGCAGAACTCATTGCAGAAATTGATCAGCCTTTGCGCCAAGTATTTATTGAAATGCTTATCCTCGATACGACTGTCGATGATTCCTTAAATTATGGCGTCAACTGGATTACCCGCTTTGGTGGCGGAAATACTGTCGGAGCTCAAGGATTTGTTGCTGGAGCTTCCAACTTAGGCACCGTTTTGAATACGACAGGACTTGTGACAGCCAACGGCGTTGTTACAGCTGCATCACCCGATCCAACCAATATTGTTAGCGCACCGGGATATACCTTGGGAATTATAGGTCAACATATCATTCACAAGGCCTTCGGTTTAGAGTTCAATTCAATCGGTGCGCTTGTCAACGCTTTGCATGAGAAAAATACTGCAAATATTATTTTGAATCCTAAGATCTTAACCGAAGATGGTATACCCGCAGAAATATTCGTCGGTATCAATACTCAATTCCGAACACAGTCCGTCGCTAACGATCAAGGTAGCGTTATCACCAGTAACTTTGAATTCCGCGATATCGGCACCCGCTTAACTGTTACACCCACTCTTGGACCCAGTAACATCATCACTTTAGACATTAGCGAAGAGGTCAGTAACGTCATTACTAACCCTGTCTCAGGAGGCAACGCCGGTGGTGGAACAGGCGGAAGTGCGCTACTCAGCGACCAGGGTGCTGGACCTACCACAAGTAAAAACACCACTAAAACAAAAGTCCATGTACCTGACGGATTTTTCTTAGTCATGAGCGGTATGATCCAAGAAGATGACAGCAGATTACGTGATCAGGTGCCTTGTTTAGGAGGAATACCACTCCTTGGAGGACTCTTCAGCTTCGTGAGAAATGTAGATTCAAAACGAAATTTGATGATCTTCATTCGTCCAAAGCTGATTGATACTGAAGAAGAGATGGTTACATTAACTCGCCGTCAGCAAGACATCTACAAGGTCAAACGCAGAAACAAACCGATGTGGAGACATGAAGTCGACGGTGCTATTGACTTCCTTAACATGGAAGACTACCTCGATTGCGGTAAGCCAGATCTGATGGAATTCGAATACAACATCGGAGATGAAGCAGCACGAGTTACAGAAACCGCACCCGGAAATCAGCCCGAATGCTGCCGCCCACGAAAGTATGGTCCAAATAAAAAGACCTGTGCGAAACCTCGAAGCCGACGCTGCCGCTAGAAATGATTAATCCAAAGACGCAAAGGCGCAATGACGCAAAGGAACAAAGAGTTTTCACTGTTCCTTTGCTTCTTTGCGCCTTTGCGTTTATTCTTTCACTAACTATGACGAGCTGTAGCACTTATAGCTATGTTCTAGAGCCCGATATCACTTATATCCCTCAAGAACAGCATATATCCAGCCTTCCCTCTGCCTTTCCAGAACTCACCTCCGATGAATATGCAGAGGATTGGGGTAAAGAGCTATATATTGGACAAGTCTTAGGCTCAGAACTAGACCTCTACCGCTCAACAACTTCTTTTAAACGCGCACAGATCTTACTTACAGATGATGCGGACTCTCTGCGTGATCTACAAATTGATTATGGCCTCTTTTTGGGTTATTACTTAGGCGGACGCTATCAAGAAGCTCTAAATGTATTTGAAAATAGTGATTTGCCTATGGTTTTGGTAGAATTTCCTGCCATCCAAGAGCTACTCATCGCTCTCTTTGACAGCTATATGAAAACCGAACAGTATGCAAAAGCATTCCGTACATTAGAGTTAGTCGATATGTATGAGGATGATTTAGGAACTCGCCTGCGTGTTGGAGATAGCATCATTCTAGGAGATCTCTGCACTGCACAAAATCTAGGGTACTCTCTCAGATGGGGATCAGAACTCGTTTATGAGCTATCCAGAGACTATAATTGTCAAAAATTATCTATAGGCACAGCACAAGCACTCAATGCCATACTTCCTGGCGCAGGCTATCTTTATGTAGGCCAAAAAAGAGCCGCGCTCACCTCATTAGTTTTAAACACACTATTTACTGCTGCCGCCTATTCCTTTTTTCATAAAGGATACTGGGCTGCTGGTGCTATCACAGCTAGTCTTGAGCTAGGATGGTATTTTGGAGGCATTAATGGTGCAGGACTTGCTGCCAAAACCTATAATGAATGTCGTTACAATACTTTAGGTAAAGAAACCATGATTAGAGGACAGTTTTTTCCTGTTCTCCTTTTCCAAACGGCATTCTGATGAAGAGCATCTGGATTATTTTTATCCTTCCCATCGGACTCTTATTTGGAGAGATGCCTTGGGGAAAAGACGCTGGTCTAGCCTACTGGCAACCCAACCAAGAATGTTCTTGCTCTCCATCCTGCTGCGATCCACTTGCAGAGCTTGGAATCCGTCTCATCCGCTTTCATAAAGAATGCATCTCCAAAGCGGATGGACCACGCAGCAACTTCATACCTAACAGCTCTCAATACACTCTCGATGCGATGCGCAAATATGGCTTTTTTCACGGTGTCATCCGAGGCTGTGACAGATTAATGCGCGAAAATTCCGAAGAATGGATCTATCCAATTACTAAAGATGCTTATGGACACTGCATCAAATCCGATCCTCTTAAATAATATTTCTTAACCCGCTAATAATTAAACGCAAAGACGCAAAGGCGCAAAGTGAATGATAGATCTCTTTGCGTCTTTGCGTCTTTGCGCCTTTGCGTTTAATATTAATTTGCAGAGCCATTGGTATTCTTGTACTCTTGCAGCCGATTCCTTAAAGTTCTTTCACTGATTCCCAAAACTTCTGCTGTCTTTCTTTGACTATGACATGTTGCCAGAGTTTCGATAATCAGCTTTTTCTCCAATTCTCTCAAAGACATTCCAACAGGCAATTTTAAATCTGCTGATGCATTAGCTGCCTCTATCTCATTCGTTGAAATGGCAATCTGAGCGGCATGTTCTCCAACAGAAAGATGCTCAGGATTTATCGTATTACCTTCAACTAGTACGTAAGCTCTCTCGATTAAATTAGCCAGTTCTCGGATATTTCCAGGAAAGTCATAATGAAGCAGCTTATTCTTTGACAGATCTACCAACCCTTTTTCTGTCGCATACTGTTGATTCAAAAGCTCGATAAAATGCTCTGCTAGTGGAATTATATCCTCTCTTCTATCTCTCAAAGGAGGAAGATGGATAGGCACCACATTCAAGCGATAATACAAATCCTCGCGAAGCATCTTACTATTAATGGCTTCAGTCACATCGCGATTGGTGGTTGCAATAAAGCGCACATCGACCTTAATGCTCTTGGTACCACCCACACGCTCAAATTCATGCTCCTGTATCACTCGCAACAGCTTAGCCTGAAGCATCGATGGAGTCTCTGTAATCTCATCCAACAACAGAGTTCCCGTATGCGCCAGCTCAATTCGGCCCAATCGTTTTGTATGAGCGCCCGTAAATGAGCCCTTTTCATGTCCAAAAAACTCAGACTCAATCAAAGTATCGGGAATCGCCGCGCAGTTTACCTTTATAAAAGGATTAGCCGCACGCTGAGAGTTATAATGGATAGCATGTGCAATTACCTCTTTACCCGTACCCGACTCACCAGTAATAAATACGCTCGAATTACTCTTCGCAATTTGATGCACCTGATCGACAATTTCCTTCATGACCGCTCCATTGGCAACAATGATCGGAGTGTGAGACAATAGAGTATCGTCTCTTACCTGTTGACGGAGATAATTGTTCTCCTCAATCAACGATAGATGCTCTGCCGCCTTATCTATAAGAGCCTCAATAGTATCAGGTGAAAAGGGCTTAATAAGGTAATTAAAAGCCCCCAATTTCATTGCCTCAACAGCATTTTCAATACTTCCATATGCTGTAATCACAATGACTACAATATGAGGAGCTGTCTCTTTAATTTTTTTGAGGATATCCAATCCTGTGATATCTGGTAGCTTCATATCTGTAATCACAAGATCAAATGAGTGTGCGCGCAAAAGTGTGAGCGCTTTCTGCCCATTTTCTGCAGTATGTACTTCAAGATGGCGTCTTTTAAGAGTTTCTGATAAAAAACTCCTCAACAACGATTCATCATCTACAACAAGCACGCGTTCAATAGGCATACATCTCCTACTTCAATTGCTTTCTCTATTTATTATATAACTTTATTGAATTGCTTTGGCAAGATAAGAGACAGTCTCTTAGTCAACTGATAGCGGCAAACGGATAGTAAAAATACTTCCCTTACCCTCCACAGATGCTACTTCGATAGTCCCACCATGCGCCTGAATAATTTTATGCACCTCTGCGAGACCAAATCCATTTCCTTCGGGCTTCGTAGTGAAAAATGGTGCAAAGATTCTCTCTAAATTTTCTGAAGGAATACCAATACCATTATCTTCTATAGAGATAATCCCCAATCTTCTCTCTTTAGAAATCATAATCGTAATCTTTCCTCCGTTCGGCATTGCCTGAATCGCATTCACGATAATATTCAACAAAGCAGACTTAATCTGCACCTCGTCTATCGGAATAACCAGGCTCTCTAACTCTGTCTTTAAATCAATCTGGTGCATAGGAGTTAAAATAGCATCCACCTCCAAATGCTTAACCAACTCCTTCACCACCAAAATGACATCCAACAACTCAAGCTGAATATCAATTGGCCTAGAGAAACTCAAAACATTACTTACCAAATTATTTAAAATATCGGTTCCCTCCACAATATAACCCGCCAACTTCTGCTGATCGGGACGATCTGACAAATCTCTCTGCAAAAGTGAAGCAAATCCTTTAATTCCTCCCAAAGGATTGCGAATCTCATGCGCCACCATCGCCGCCATCTCGCCCAACTCCTTCATCCGGTCATTCCTATCCGCTATCGCCTGCAAGCGCCGAAGATCAGTCATATCGCGCAAAATAACAATCAATCCCTTCATAAAATCAATCGTAGGCGAAACCCTTGTAATCATCGTCTCATTATGCTTCTGCAGCACAAACGTCGTATCAATCTCCAAATCGCGGATCTGTCCAGATGGCACTTTTATCTGAGTGAACGTCGTATGAGGGGCTCGCTTATTTTTTAATGCTCTCTGCATCGAAAATCCAAAATGGTCATCACTAAAGCTATTCCAAAATGGCTGAAACAACACATCGAGGCGATCTACCTCCAAAATACGCTCTGCCGACGCATTATATGTCGTAATATTTCCAATAAGATCTATAAAGATAATTCCCTGTGAAATATTACTTAATATACTATCGAGATAATACGTAATCACATCCAACTCAGAAATCTTCAACTTAAGCTGGCGATTACTCTCCTCCAACTCCAAATTCACAGCCTTAAATTGCTCTCTTAAAGCCTCATACGCATTCGCTAAATTCTGAGTTTCTGTATTAAATAACTGAAATGCATCCACTAAAGCTGCGATTTTTTCTTCAGCTGTACTGCTAGACGCCACATTCTCAGCAGCTCGCTGTAAACGAGAAAAGGTAGGATCTGTCATATAGCCTAGGTTAGAAACAACATTCTTTTTCTTCAACAATATACGTTGAAAATTATCACCCACTATGAAATAATGCACCCATCGCTTCATTAATAGAGGTTAACAATGGCCCGTTTTACAGGAAATAAAAACCGCATTGCACGCCGCTTCGGAATTAATATATTCGGCCGCGCTCGCAATCCCCTGCTCCATAAACCAAACCCACCAGGTATGCATGGAGCACGTCGCCGTAAAAAATCAGACTACGGTATGCAGCTTGATGAAAAGCAAAAACTAAAAGCCGTTTACGGCATGCTCAGCGAGAAACAACTTCTAAAGTACTTCACAGAAGCTTTCCGCCGCGAAGGTCCCACCCCCTTACACCTAATGCACCAACTCGAATCCAGGCTAGACGTCGTCGTCTACCGCCTAAAATTCGCAAGCACCATCTTCGCCGCTCAACAGCTCGTCTCCCACGGCCACATCCTTGTCGATGGCAAAAAAGTAGACATCCGCTCCTACCTCGTACGCCCTGGCCAAGTCATCTCCATCAAAGAAGGCTCTCGTCAGATGAAAGCCATCTCCGATGCACTTGATGGCCCTTCTCGCGCCGTACCAGAGTACTACACTATCGATAGAGACAAACTCGAAGGAAAAATGCTCTCCTTTCCAGACATTGACCAAATTCCTCTCCCCATCGAAATCGATATCCACGAAGTGTGCGACTTTCTCGCTCACAACTCCTAAGTCATATCAATAAGCGAGGCTACCGCCTCGCTTTTAGTTCTCTTCCAACATAATATACCCAAATTCACCCAAGCACTCACCGAAGTCGCTACTGCAATACTCGGACTTCCCCAACCCATTTCCATAATAAAGAATAGACTTAACGCACTATTAGTCCCCACTGAAATTAAACTAGCCACCATAGGCCTTCGATAATCTCCCCGAGCATAACAGCCCTGCACATGACAAATCACCAGCGCCATCGGAATCAACCCCAACGCATATCCCTCTAAGCAAAGCTGTGTCATCTCCCCAGCATAACTATCAAAATCTCCATGTCCATACAACAATTGGATAGCCCACCGACCAAACAGAAAAATCCCGATCGTAATCGGAACCATCAGCGCCAACGAACCTCTCCACGCCGCTCGCATAAACTTTCTAAATGAGACCTCATCACCTCGCTTTGCCGCCCTAGAGAGGGGAGGCAAAATCGCATTTGCAATCGCAATGCCAAAGAGAGCTAAAGGTAGCTGCTGCAGGCGAATCGCATACCAGAGGAATGCCGGCCCCTCAAGGTCAGCATACCGTGCAAAAACGGCGTCTAAGGCCACATTCACCTGTGAAGCGGCGATCCCGACAGTACTCAGCCAGATCGGACCAAGCAATTCTTTTAATCTTAAAAAATTCCACCGCTCCCACAAACCACTAGGATTCAAATTTTTTATAATACTCAAACATGCCGGAACGGTCACACCCCACTGAGCTGCAGCCGCCAAGACAACACATAACGCCAACCAAGGCATCGCCACAGAAGGGGAATCAGAAGCTAGCCACAAGGCCCCCGCTGTCCAACCAATGTTCAGTAATGCAGGGGCGGCACTCGAAAGCAGATACCGTTTTTCGCACTGCAACAGAGCGGCATTCAGGCCATAAAGGCAGATAAATAGCAATCCAGGCATCAACAAAATGGTCAGTTGGACAATTTCAGCATTGCCTTGGGATAATTCAAAAAAATAGTTGATACTAAACAGCCCCAACATACCCAACAACACAATTCCCACCAAAAGCAGCCCAAGACCCTTCTGCAAGTCCCTAAAAAATAAGGCCGCCTCCCTTGGATCATGATGACGCAACGCCTCAAAGCGAGGAGTAAACGCCCCTTGCAACGCACCCTCGCCAAGAATACGTCTCAACAAATGCGAAAAACGAAACGCCACCAAAAATGCCGCCACACTCGCACTCGCACCAAATGCATACGCCGTCGCAATATCGCGGATAAGCCCCGTCACCCGACTAAAAAGCGTCCCGCTAAAAAACTGGCGCACCGACTTTAATATACTTGAAATACTATCTTGCATACTGGCACACTATACCTAAACAATCTAAATTGAGCGAGCGCAGCGAGCTCCCTGGAGTGCGGGGCTCTGCACCGCCCTAAAGAGCACAAAGATTATGACAGCTCAAGACATGATTCGTAAAATCTGTGTTAGTCTACCTGAATGGGCTGTTGTTCTACGCGGTTTTCGCTATCGTGATAATCTTACTCAAGAGGCTCTTGGTGAACTCCTTGGCATTGCTCAAACCAATATTTCTAAAATGGAACGCGGAAAGAGACAAATTGGAAAGGATATTGCGAAGCGATTAGCAAAAGTATTCAAAACTGATTACAGAATGTTTCTTTAGCTAGAATTCATTGTCAATAAGACTTCTTGGATGGTAGAATAGTTACATGATTTCCGAGGAAGTATGAAACGAGAAGATCCATCCAAATTACTCATTGGCGCCCATACATCTGCCGCAGGCGGTGTGCACAACGCCCTTTTACAAGGGCAATCTATCGGCGCAACCACCATCCAGTTCTTTACCTCCAACCAACGCCAATGGAAGGGCCGTGTATTTACTATCGAAGAGATTGAATTATGGCAGGATACGCTCGATAAAACAGGCCTCAAATCCATCATGAGCCATGATAGCTACCTCATTAACCTCGGCGCTCCTGACGAAGACAACCTCATTAAAAGCCGAAAATGCTTTCTTGAAGAACTCACACGCTGCCAGCAACTCAATCTCACTTTCCTCAACTTCCATCCTGGCGCAGCCGTTAACAAAAGCCGCGAAGAATGCCTAGAAAGAATTATCGAAAGCCTCCTACTCTTTGAAAAACAAGCCAGTCAAGGCACCACACGCCTTCTTCTAGAATGCACCGCCGGCCAAGGCTCTACTGTAGGCAATAAATTTGAAGATTTACACTTCATCATCGAAGCCGTTAAAGACCGGATACCCATCGGCGTTTGTATCGATACCTGCCACGCCTTTGTCGCCGGATACGATCTAAGAACCCCCGAAGCCATTGATGCCACACTCAAAGAATTTGACCGCATCGTTGGACTAAAACACCTTTATGCTTTACACTTGAATGATTCAGTAAAAGGATTAGGCTCTCGCGTCGATCGTCATCAACCTCTAGGAGTTGGCCAGATAGGCATAGAATGTTTTCGCCATCTCATGCAAGATCCACGCACACGCCACCTACCCAAATATTTAGAAACCCCAGATGGTCCCCCACTCTGGATTAAGGAGATCGCTCTCCTACGAAGCTTTGCAGCTTAAAAGGATATAAAGAAGCTATGCGCGTAAAAATTTGTGACCTCAAACAGCATAAAAAGCCCCTAGAAGAACTTGTCGGCAAGACGATCACCATCAAAGGCTGGGTACGCACCGTCCGCAACCAGAAAACATTTAGCTTTATCGAAATCAACGACGGATCAACCCTCACCAACTTTCAAATCATTGCTGAACCCACCCTTCCCCATTACGACACACTATTACCAACCTTATCAACAGGTACTGCCATCTCAGCCACAGGACAACTCGTCGAAAGTCCTGGCAAAAACCAAGCTTTAGAAATGAAAGCCACCTCTATAGAAGTCATTGGGAAATGCGATACCGAAGAATATCCCCTCCAGAAAAAGCGCCATACCTTTGAATTCCTACGCTCTATAGCTCATCTAAGACCACGCACAAACACGTTAGGCGCTGTCACACGCGTGCGTAATGCCCTCGCCTATGCCACCCATAGCTTTTTTCAAGAACGCAACTTCGTCTATATCCATACCCCCATCATCACCGGAGCAGATTGCGAAGGCGCCGGGGCCATGTTCCGCGTTACGACTCTAGATGTAGAAAAGCCCCCTAGAAAAGAAGATGGCACCGTGGATTATTCACAAGATTTCTTTGCAAAACCCACCTTTCTCACCGTTTCAGGGCAGCTTAATGGCGAAATCTATGCCTGCGCACTTTCAGATATTTATACATTCGGCCCCACCTTCCGCGCAGAGAACTCCAACACAAGCCGACACCTGGCAGAATTCTGGATGATTGAGCCCGAAATGGCCTTTGCAGACCTCGATGATAACATGGAGTGCGCAGAAGCCTATATTAAGTATTTAATTAACTATGTACTCAAAAACTGCCAAGAAGACATGTTTTTCTTTGATAAGTACATCTCCAATGGATTGTTAGAACGCCTAGAGCTTGTCCGCAATGCACCCTTTGAAAAAGCCACCTACACCTATGCCGTACGCATCCTAGAAAAGTCAGGAAAACAGTTTCAGTATCCTGTTAAGTGGGGAGCAGACCTACAGACAGAGCATGAGCGCTATTTAACAGAAGAGTATTTTGGAAAACCCGTTATCATCACAGATTATCCAAAGGACATCAAAGCCTTCTACATGCGCATGAATGAAGATAATAAGACAGTCAGAGCCATGGATGTACTCGTACCCAAAGTCGGCGAGATCATCGGCGGCAGCCAGCGTGAAGAGCGTCTGCCACAAATTCAAGAACGTATGCGCGAATTAAAACTCAAAGAAGAAGATTACTGGTGGTACCTCGAACTACGCAAATTCGGCTCAGTACCACATAGCGGATTTGGCGCCGGCTTCGAAAGACTCGTCCAGTTTATCACCGGAATGGAAAACATCCGCGATGTCATCCCATTCCCACGCTACCCCGGCAACGCCGAATTCTAAGAGAGTGGAATAGGCAATTAAACGCAAAGGCGCAAAGCCGCAAAGTGATCTATCATCTTCTTTGCGGCTTTGCGCCTTTGCGTTTAATTGCCTATTTGCTGTTAACGACCGAACAACTTTAGCATCTTTGACCAGCAGAAGCTGCAAAACCTTGTCACCAAATTCAAGCTATATTTAACCGGAGTGAAAAGACTCCATAGAGACCAAGATTTCTTTGGCTGTGGTTCACGTGCGTAAACTACTTGCGGAGGAAGTTGTACATAAACTGGCGGTGGTGGTGCTGGTGTATAAGCAGGGGCAATATTATATGAAGGGGGAGGTAGTGGATAAGCTGGCGGAGGAGGGAGAGAATCAGTAACGGTCCCTATTGGAGTGTTGGCAACTTGTGTTTGTAGATTTTTAGCTCGGTAGTCTGCAACTATATCTTTATGATTATAGTAATTTCCAGCACGTTTATTTATTTTTTCGAGTTTGTGAAAAGTTTTCTCATAGCCTTGCATTTCTGCCCTTTCATTATTCAAATGATGAATTCTTGCATTATTGATTGAATACGTAATTAAAAATTGAAGGTTTCTTTCATTGCCGCCTTTTACTTCTAAGATACTTTTTTCAATATGCTCTGAACAAAATTGTTTATTAGAATTAAACTCTTCCCTTATATCTTCATCATTCTCTTTAGGTTCTTCTAATTCGAATTTTTTCTGGTGTACTTTTTCTGCTAAGAGGATAATCTTTTCTCGAAGTTCTTTCTTTTGTTTGCTTAGGGTATCAGAGTCAATCGTCATTTTTTCTTCAAAGCTCTTGAATCGATTTCCCTGAATCTTATCAAAAAACTTAGAGATACTTTCGGGATCGTTTAGAAATTTATTATTAAGATAATCGAACAAACAACTGCGGTTTGGTTTAGACATCTTGGAAATATATGTAAAAAGTCCTTTTATAAATTCATCTTTTCCATGAACCCTACCCTTTGAAACTGTATCAATAAAATCTTGACAATCTTTATTAGCATTGTAGATATTATAAAAAATTTCGCGACCGGTTACTATATTTATATTATTATAGCTCATAGTAGTTCCTTATTTAAATAATAAAGTTATTTTAACATGGGGTCTATTTGAAAGCAAGGTTAAATACGGCCATTTTTCAAGTTTTTGACTTGTATTATGTCCGTATCTTATAAAAATTGGCCGTATTCAAAAAAAATAGATAACAAGATAGGAATAGGCAATTATAATGAAGCGCAAAGCCGCAAAGTGATTTATCATCTTCTTTGCGGCTTTGTGCCTTTGCGTTTAATTGCTTATTTGCTGTTAACGACCGAACAGTTTTGGCATCTTTGACCAGCAGAAGCTGCAAAACCTTGTCACCAAATTCAAGCTATATTTAACCGGAGTGAAAAGACTCCAGAAAGACCAAGATTTCTTTGGTTGTGGTTCACGTGCGTAAATTACTGGCGGAGGAGATTGTACATAAACTGGCGCTGGCGGTAGTGGTGAATAAGCAGGGGCGAAGCTATTAGGCGGAGGGGGAGGTAGTGGATAAGCTGGCGGAGGTGGAATTTGCTGATCTTGCTGACTTCTAAGCGCCTCTTGCACTTCAGCTTCTTTCTTACGGGTTCGATAGTTTTCGACTACATTTGTCATGGGAGTTTTGAACAATAAGCTATGCTGTCTTTTTTCGATACTATTGAGTGATTTTTGATACTTTTCCATTTCAATTCTGTTCTTTTCGGTGCCAAACTCGATGGTAGAATTGATCAAATTATGGAAAGCACCAGCATGGTAAAAACATGCTTGATCGTTTGCAAAGTCTATTTGTTGTTGAAATGCCTCATCGTTTAGTTTTTTATTAGAATTTATTATTTCTTCTTCTTCAGGATTTTTAGGGGTAGGATAAGTTCTTTCACGGTGTGCTTTTTGGGCTAGTTCAATGATCTTTTCTCTAGTAGTTTCTCTATGTCTTTCGAGCTCTTCTTTTGTACCCCAGTTCATTTTATCTTCAAAGCTTTTGAATGTAACATTTTGAACTTTATCAATAAAAGTGTTAAAACGTTTTTCAGTCCCGTCTATTTTGTAATTAATATATGTCATCAAATGATCAAGATCTTTTTTATCAGTTAAAGCTTCTTTAAAAGTATCCCTAATGGCCTTCTTAGCTCGTCGAGAAGGGTCGTTATGTTCCGAATTAAGTATTTGTATTGCATCATAAAAACTGTCTTTGTTAGTTTTATAAATACTATAAAATACTTCACGGCCGACTACTAAATTAGAATCAAAATAAGACATATCTTATCTCCAAATTATAAAAATTAATTCTAACTTAAAAATAAAATTAAAAGCAAGAGTATTATGCGTAAGTATTAAGCGTAAGCTAATTGTTTGCGGTATAGATCGCGCTGTTGCCATGTGCGCATATGGCATGGGATAGCTGCATTAATATAATTCTCGGCAGAGTAAATGGCTGCTTCGAGATCGGTTTGCTGCATGTTAATCAAATTTTGAAGTTTATCGATATCGAATAGGGGGGCTATGTTTCCTAATTCAGAAGAGATATTTCTTGGGACGGCGAGGTCAAAAAATAACTTGGTTTGTACCTGTTTTTTTTTCGGTTTGGTTACCAAAAGATAGGGGGCTTTTGTAGCGCAGACGATAATATCATAAGCGGGCCAGTCGGCACGTTTTTCCCAAGGCAGTATGGAAGCCGAATGGGAGTAAGTCTGGGCCTTTTCTATCGTGCGGTTGCAGAGGGTTATTTGTCCATAACTGCGCCGCTGAAGATAGTGCATTAAATTTAAGTTAACTTGTGAGGCTCCCATGAGAAGTATTTTGGGACTCTCCAACCCCCTCTTTCGGCATACTCTCCAGATGGAATGTTCAAGGGTAACTTGTCCTGAAGAGGTGGGCAGTTTGTTGCGAGCCTGTTTTGCAATCTGGAGGGATTTTTGAAAAATAAAGTGCAATTCGGCTGGCAGGGTAGCTGTACGAGCGGCTGCTTCGTAACTGGTGCGTACTTGTCCTTGAATTTCTGTCTCTGCGAGAATGGCGCTATCGAGTCCGGAAGTGACTCTGGTTAGGTGCAAAAAGCAGTCAGCACCAAAAAATGAATAGATGCGTTGTTCAAAATCGATTTCTAGTTCGTCTCTAAGTAGATTGAGTATATAGGAGTGAGTTGCGGCTAACTCATGGGTAGAAAAATAGACCTCTGTGCGATTGCAGGTACTTAACAGCACAAAGGCGCAGTTCGCGTGGGCAATTTTGCCGTTAGCAAAGTATTTATGGCAGGCCTTGGCGACCATCTCGCGCAGTTCAATCGAGGCCAGTTTATGGTTGATTCCAATAACGCCAATTCGCATGTAGTCAATTCCAGTAAGTGGCGAATGATTCAACCTACCATAAATTAAATTTATAATTTTATCAATTTTCGAATGTCTTCTGCATTTAGCCACTTTTCATTAGTGTTAGAGGCAAAACAAAATCCTTCAGGAACCCATTGATGTTGTTCGCCTTGCACTTTTTGGATATATATTTTGTCGTGGGCGCGTGTTCCTGGAACTATGGTGTAGTAGTCTCCGCAATCTAGGGTATTGCCTGCGTTTTCGGGTACTACCATGACCTCGTGGAGTTTTTCGCCGGGTCGAATGCCGATAACGTGGTGCTCAATGCCTGGAGATAGTGCCTCGGCGAGGTCGACAATGCGCATGCTGGGGATTTTAGGAATAAAAATTTCTCCTCCAACTGCATTTTCAAGGCACTGTAGAACAAAGCGAGCAGCATGGTCGAGGGTAATCCAAAAGCGTGTCATGCGTAAGTCGGTAATGGGGAGACTTTTTGCTCCTGCGGCGATGAGGGACGTCCAGTAAGGAATAATGCTTCCTCTGCTCTGAATCACATTTCCATAGCGCACAACGCTGAGCCGTGGTTTTCCAATACGCCCTACATAGGAGTTACTTGCGACGAAGAGCTTGTCGGAACAAAGTTTAGTGGCTCCATAGAGATTAATAGGGTTGACGGCTTTATCTGTGGAGAGGGCAATAACAGCTTCAACGCGGCAGTCGATAGAGGCATTAATGACATTAGTGGCGCCGTCGACGTTGGTTTTAACAAATTCAGAGGGGTCATACTCTGCGGCGGGGACTTGTTTTAAAGCAGCAGTATGAATAATATAGTCAACTTCATGAAAGGCGCGCAGCATGCGATTATAGTCGCGGACATCTCCCAGGAAGTAGCGCATCGTTGGGTTTGAAAAGAGGGGATCCGCTTTCATTTCGGCCTGTTTCCACTCATCGCGGCTAAAGACAATCACTTTTTGGGGTTGGGCCTCGGTAAGGAGAATTTTGGCGATAGTTTTCCCTAGGCTTCCCGTGCCGCCGGTGATGAGAATGGACTTATCGCGAAAGAAAGCATATTTTGACATGAGACCTCAATTGAAGTAGATTTCCAAATTCATATGTATTATCGTTCCTCTTCGTAAACAAGCAAGAAAAAATGAAACGATACGACGAATCAACTATACAAACATTAGCTCCTTTAGAGCATATCCGTTTACGCCCCGGTATGTATATCGGTCGTTTAGGCGATGGATCCAACCCTGATGATGGCATCTATGTCATGCTGAAAGAGGTCATTGACAATAGTGTGGATGAGTTCATCATGGGGGAGGGAAAAAAGGTAGATATTTCTATCGATTTTAACTCTAGAAAAGTCTCGGTAAGAGATTATGGAAGAGGTATTCCTCTCAGCAAGGTTGTGGACTGTGTCAGTCAGATTAATACAGGCGCAAAGTATAATGACGATGTATTCCAGTTCTCTGTGGGATTGAATGGCGTGGGAACAAAAGCTGTCAATGCATTGTCAAGCCATTTTATGGTGCGCAGTGTACGCGATGGAAAGATGGTCGAAGTGGATTTTGCCCAAGGCAAAATCTTAAACAAAAAAGAAAAGTCATCGCAAGAGCCTAATGGGACCTATGTCGAATTTATTCCTGACGATAGTATTTTTGGAAAATGTAAGTATTATGATGAAAACATCCGTAAAAGAATGTGGCACTACGCCTATTTGAATACGGGCCTCACTCTCAATTATAATGGCGAGCCTATTGCTTCCGAAAATGGGCTTATGGATCTTCTTAACGAAGAGGTAGCCGAAGAAGAACGCTTGTATGAGCCGATACATTACCGCGGTAAGACTCTAGAGTTTGCCTTTTTGCATACTCAGAGCTATGGAGAAAGCTATTACTCTTTTGTCAATGGTCAGTATACATCAGATGGGGGCACACATCTCTCAGCATTTAGAGAGGGTCTCCTTAAAGGCGTAAACGAATATTCGCAAAAAAACTTTCAAGGGGTAGACCTGCGTGAAGGTATTGTAGGCACTATCCTTGTCAAAGTCAAAGATCCTGTCTTCGAGTCGCAAACAAAAAACAAACTAGGTAATACCGAGCTGCGAGTCCCCCTGGTGCAAGAGATAAAGACCGCTGTTTGTGACATTCTCTACAAACACCCTACTATTGCTAAAAGGCTCATCGAACGGATCACCTTCAACGAACAGCTCAGAAAAGAGTTAGCCGCTGTTAAAAAAGAGGCCAAAGAAAAGCAGAAAAAAATTTCATTTAAGATTCCTAAACTGCGTGATAGCAAATATCACCTGGGAGATACCTCTGAGCATGGTGAAGAGACCATGATCTTTCTCACAGAAGGTGATAGCGCCAGCGCCTCTGTCGTCGCTTCACGTGATCCGCTAACTCAGGCTGTTTTTGCACTGCGTGGTAAGCCTCTCAACGTGTTTGGAATGAAGATTGACCAGCTCTACAAAAATGAAGAGATGTATAACCTGATGAGCGCTCTTAACATCGAAGAAGATATCTCAAACCTGCGCTATAACAAAGTGATTCTAGCCACTGACGCCGATGTGGACGGCATGCATATCCGCAATCTGCTCATTACCTTTTTCTTAACCTATTTTGAAGGGCTAGTCTTAAATGGGCATCTCTATGTGCTTGAAACGCCTTTATTCAAAGTACGTAATAAAGAAAAGACCCTCTACTGCTATTCAGAAGATGAGCGTGAAAAAGCTGTTAAGCAACTCAAAAAGGGTGTGGAAATCACGCGCTTTAAGGGGTTGGGTGAGATATCACCACAGGAATTCAAAAAGTTTATTGGTGAAGAAATTCGACTTATCTCAGTGACTATCAATCACTTAAGTGATATTAAAAGCACCCTGCAATTCTACATGGGAAAAAACACGCCCCAACGTAGACAATTTATCATGGAAAACCTAATCAGCGAAGAAGAGCTCTAGATGATAGAAGATGTAAAGCAGTTAATGAAGCGCCACTATCTCAAGTATGCGTCCTACGTTATCCTCGAAAGAGCCGTACCACGCATCGAAGATGGTCTAAAACCTGTCCAAAGGCGCATTCTGCACACACTCATGACCATGCACGATGGAAAGCTCCACAAAGTCGCCAATGTCGTCGGCCAAACCATGGCCTATCACCCTCATGGTGATGCAGCCATCTATGAAGCCCTCGTCAACCTATCCAACAAAGGCTATTTGCTAGATCAACAAGGAAACTTCGGCAATATTTTCACTGGAGATGCCGCCGCCGCCGCCCGCTACATCGAAACGCGCCTAGCTCCTCTTGCTGTCGAAACGTTATTCAACCCCGACTTAACAACCACAGTCGCCTCTTACGATAGTCGGCATCAAGAACCTGTAGCTCTCCCCTCCAAAATACCCCTTCTACTTATGCAAGGGGCAGAAGGTATCGCTGTAGGCATGACCACACAGATCCTTCCTCACAATTTTGTCGAGCTTCTCCAAGCCCAAATCGCTCATCTAGAAGGCCGTCCATTCCAGCTTCTTCCAGATTTTCCCACAGGAGGTGTCATGGATGCCTCCAACTACGACAAAGGAAAAGGAAAAGTCCGTCTACGTGTAGGCCTAGAAGTCAAAGACCCCAAAACAATCGTCATTTCTGACATCTGCTATGGAACCACCACCGAATCACTCATCCGCTCTATCGACGAAGCTGCCAAAAAAGGCAAAATCAAGTTAGAAGCCATCAACGATTATACGGCAGAAAAAGTAGAAATAGAGCTCAAGCTGCCTCGAGGGCACTATGCAGACGATGTTCTAGAAGCCCTTTACCACTTCACAGAGTGCGAAGTCACCCTCCATCCTCAGATGCTTTTGATTAAAGAAGCTCTCCCCTGTGAAATGAATGTTAACGAAATTCTTGAATTCAACACTCAGCAGCTCCAACAGTACCTCAAAAAAGAACTCGAAATCGAACGCGACCACATCATCGAGAAAATCTTCCAAAAAACCCTTGAACAGATTTTTATCGAAGAGCGTCTCTACAAGCACATCGAAGAAAAAGCCACTCTAGAAGCCATTCATGAGGCTCTCGAAAAAGCTCTTAAACCCTTCCATCACCTGCTTTCGCGCACCCCTGAGCATGAAGACCGCGAAAAATTACTCAGCATCCCTATCCGCCGTATCTCACGCTATGACAGCGCCCAGACGCAAGACGATATTAAAGCTCTCCAAAAACAACTTGCCAAAGTCCAAAAATATCTCAAAGATGTCGTACGCTATTCCATAGACTACCTACAAGGCCTCATCACAAAATATGGAGACAACTACCCACGGCGCACAAAAATCCAATCGCTCGAAGTCATCGACAAAAAAGCCGTCGAAAAACAAGCTGTCAAAGTCCATTTTGACCCCGAAACAGGATTTGTAGGCACCAAAGTTACCTCCGGCCAACTGATCGAATGCACCAATTTTGACAAAATCCTTTGCATCTTCAAAGACGGAACCTATCAAGTCATCAACCTACCCGAAAAACAGTACCTCCATCAAGACGGACGTCAAGCTGTCTACATCGGCGTCGCCGATAAACAGACAGTCTTCAATGTCCTTTATCGCGAACCCAAAAGCCGGTTCGGATTTGCTAAACGGTTTATAGTCTCTCAATTCATGCTCGATAAAATTTATAATTACCTCGAAGAAGGCATAGAACTCCTCCATTTCACCACAGATAGCGATGCACCACTTGACATCCTCTTCGTTCCCATCGTTCGACAAAAAGTCGGCCAAGTCACCTTTAAATTTAGCTCCGTCCTTGTCAAAGGCGTCACCGCTAAAGGCATCCGTATCGCCAACCGCCAAGTCAAAAAAGTCATCATCCCTAAATGAATGAAGAAGAATACACTAATGCCAAAAAATATGCCCTGCGGCGCATTGCTATGCGTAGCCAGAGCAGCGGAAGAATGCGCGAAGCCATTCTTAAGAAAAACATCTCCGATGAAGTTACAGACCAGATTCTAAAAGAATTTACCCAATCCGGCTATCTCAACGACGCTGAATTCGCCAAGCGTCTCATCGAAAGAGAAGCCGCCCGCTGCCGAGGTCCCCATTGGATAAAACACAAGCTCATCGCCCAGGGAATTGACCGCTCCACAGCCGAGCATTTCTTAGACAAATACTATCCCAGAGATTTACAAATAGAACGCGCCAAAGAACTACGTTTAAAGAAAAAAGTAATAAATAATGCACATTTTTCAAAAATACTTTACAAAAATGGGTTCGATTATGATATAATTAACATATAATTATTTAATAGAGGTATTCAAATGAGCGATCAAGCACACCAAGCACCAGCAGTGCCCGTTGATAATGCTCCACCCGTCGCAGTCGCAGAAGGCGAAAACCCCGCTTCTCCCGCTGGAAAGCCCCAAACCGCCTTTAGCTCCATGAACGAACTCCAAGAAAAATACCCTCAACTCTACAAAATGATGATGGATAACAGCATGATGGCCTTTATCCAAAAGCAGAATAACTTCCACAAACGTATTCACGAACTCAATAGAGAGTCCTACCGTCATTAAATTATTTAGTTAATGACGCCGAATTTGATGTTGCATATCTGAAATTTGACGCTCCATATTTGATAATCTGTCTTCCAATAATTCCTTTTCAGATAATTTAGTTCTTTTTCTAATATCTCTTATCATTAAACACATTAATATAATAATTATGGAAAATCCACCGCCCATGGCCCATAAAATAATCTGTATTTCACCGCTCATTGTTCAGTCCTTCTTTCTTGAATAATCTTTGGCACTTTTGCTTTCAAGGTGGGCGAATTGTACCTCCCTAGGTAATTTTTCGCCAAAAGAAATTTTTTAATTAATAATTTTATTATTAATAGTAATTGTATAATAATAATTTTATTACTGTTATAATAAAGTTAGTAATACAGGAGGTATTTAGATGTCAGATCAAGGTTCCTCTAGCAGCCAATCCGTTCAATCCGCAGCTCCTAGCACAGCAGCTCCAGCAGCCGCAGCAGCAGCTACCGGAAAGCCAACGGGTACGGTCAATGCCAAAACAACCTTTAATTCCATGGCCGATTTGCAAAAAAAATATCCACAGCTATATAAGATGATGATGGAAAACGATATGATGACTTTCATTAGTGCCCAGAACCGCTCTCAGGACAGAATTCATCAAATAAATCAACAAGCAGAACATGAGAATTAATGCACTATTTTGAGGTAGAACTTTTTTATGGTTTTCCGGTAACACAAGCTTATCGGGAAATACTTGAAGGCTTAGATAAGCGCATATTTGAATTATATGTTCGCAATGATGATGCCTACCTTCAAGATATTGAGCATAATGGTTCTCGTTACCTTGGGAAATCCATAGGTCCCATCGTTGAATTATCCACCCTTGAACTCCTTCAACTCAATATTTATAGCCTGCTTAAAAAGCTCGCTCCCGATTTCCATTACGAAACTGTCCCTTTACGCCTTGTACCCATCGTAGGCGTTATTCAAGTAAATAAATCTTCTTAAAGTAAAAAATAATGCAGGAACTCATCAAGACTAAAAAAACGAAAATTCAAATTATTGAAGAAGCTCTTGAATCATATCGTTTTAGAGAAAGAATGCGTTTATTTAATGCTTCTTACGTAAAGTTACGCAGTAACAGAAAGGCATGGAACCAAGAACTTAAAGAACGTAGTGAACTTGAAGGATCTCTATCTGATGGATTCGAAAATGATTGACGTTCCTGATAAGCCTCAACAGGGCGATTAGCGATAATTAAGAACTTTTGTTTTTTGATCTAAATAAATTGGCTAGTTTAGCGGGAGCATTCTTCATATCTTTCACATAGTCAGCTAGATTCTTTCCGCGACTGATATCAACACGCATATAAATGGGTCGATGATCGGAGATATTTTTGTCAGGATCCCGTATGCCTGGTGTAAAAAGTTCTCTCTTCGGATCAATTTTATTCAAATCTTGACTCTGAGTAGTTAAACTCTTTGACAATGATCGAAATCGATTTAAAAGGCCTTTTTCTTTTTTAGGAACTTTTACATAAAAATAATCTAATTCACGAGTCTCTGGGCCAGTGTAGGTGGCGGCAACCGTTCCAGCGGAAACATTTGCAGTAGGAGCAGCACTTTTGCATTTTACATACCCCTCTTTCTCAAGGATTTGCAACCTTTCTGCATTATTTCTATCCTCCATTGCATTAAAGTCACCACCTATGAGGACACAATCGCATTCTTTCTCAATGGTTTTAAGCCTTTTTGCTAAATTTTCAACTTCCTGGTTTCCAGACTCTGCGCCACCTTGCGCATCATTTAAAGCTATGTTGTAATAAAGCTTTTTTTCTGAAGGATCTAATTCATCAAACGGTTTTAATAGGGTCTTTAAAATATCTAATTTTTTTTGATCATTGTTTAATAGTTCTTTTATTCTATTAAGTGAGCTTTCATCAATATTTTCGTTCCCTTTAGCATGGTTTAAAATTTTTGATTTTAATGCCTCTTTTTCTTCCTCTTCCATTGGTATTCCTCGGAATAAATTGGGCACATTTTCGTCAATTTTTTTATTAAATTGTACTCTTGCTACTTGATCTTTATCTTTAGATAAAATAGCAAAACCCGCAGCCCATACCGAAACAAAGGCAAACTTCTTACCTGATGCCTTTTCTTTTAATATAACTACCAATGAACCGCCTATATCGGTGATCTGTTTAATCTCTTCGAACTTAGCTTTATTATAAACAATTACATTGCTCTTTTTGCCTTTAACCATAGTAAATTCTGGCATTTGTTTAAACAATTCACGATCAACATTTGCTTCTTGGAAACAAGCAACATCTACAGTTTGATTAAATATATTGCCTATCTCTTTTTCATTATTTATGCGCTTTTCATGTAATTCATCATCACTCTGTTTACTTTGGGGATCAACTATAGATTTATAGTCATCTAAGCTACCACCCATATTAAAAGAAGCGAAATTAAAACTGGAATTTTGCATAGAGTTCTCCTTTTTTAATGATAAATCTATTAAAAATTAATTGTCTATGTATCTAAAATTTTATTTATTAATTAATATTTGACTATTTATGGAGTTTATGGTATACTTTTGTAAAATTTCTCTGGAGAACAATGATGAGTTACCTAAGCCAAATAATTAATAAATTTAAGACCGACCTCACAGAAGATCATCTCATTAGTATGATTCCTGAAAAAAGACTTGAAAGTACTGGCGTCCTTGAGGGTTTTATCAATTTCGTTGCTCAGCTGTGCATTCGAGCTTATATTTCTATACGCACTCAAAGATGCCTATTCAAAGACAAAGTTATTCTAGAAACTATCTTGGAAAGAGGTGAAAAGCTTCTTGAAAAAACCGAATCGCAACAAAAGATCAATCTTTTTATTAAGCAAACCATTTTCTCTCAATCTAATTCTCCAAAACTCGAAAATCTTAATCTGCTTCAATCTTTAGTAGTAAAACATGCTGTGAATGAATTTTCGCAAACAATGTCAGCTATCGAAGGAGAAAATAGCTTTACTCCTCAAGAAAGAGTGTTATTTATTAAACTCTTAACTAATAATAGCGAGCCTGAAACTATCGAAGGTATTAAGGTTTTCCTTAGCAATGTGGAAACTGAATGTAGAGAAGCTGTTCTCAACTCTTTAAACTGCATACTCATCGATAGGAAAAGAGCCGATATTATAAAGATATTGCCAAATCTTATTGAAGCTAGCTGTCTTACAAATGATAAATTGAATATTGCATTGAATCTTTTAGAGTATAAGGAATTAAACTCCATAGAAGATATCTATCCATTAGTAGTGAAGAGTAAGCCGAAAATAACTCTACAAGTCTTGAGTGAGTACAAGAATCTTAGTTCTTCTTTAAAAGCTACTTTACCACTAATAATGCCCTATCTAAAAGGAAGCGATAACAGCGAAAATTCTCAATATCCTGATGCCATTAGTCATCGCTTTTACCAATATGAAAACAAAGCTTTTTCTCCGCTAGTTGATGTGAAGACATTCATTGAAAGAATAAAAACTACCAAGGATCGAGTTGAAAGTATAAGTGCGATTTTGGATGATAAATTCTTTTCTTTTGCAAAACTTGAAGCTCTCCATAAAGAGTGTCAAATCGATGTAGCTGGCGTCAAGGACACAATTAAATTTTTTAAAGACCTCGGAGAATTAGAATGGCAGGAAAGGATTGCTCAAGCAGCTCCCTTCTTTAGCCAAATTGATACGTTGAGCGGACGGATGAGCATTCTAAAACAAGTGAATTATTATTTAAATTCTTCTAAAAAAGAAGAATTAAAAAAGATCTTACCCTGTATTCAAGGTTTAAATAATGCAGAGATTATTTCTAGCTTTATCCACCAGTGTGTACAACTGTCTAACGAACAATTAGATAAATTAGAACTACTCAAATTTTTGCCCTTTAAGATGGGAGGACAAAATAGCGACCTTGAAAAAATCTTGAAGGTGATGGCTCAAGTTCCTTATGAACAGTGGGAAGCGTTTCTTTCCATAGCGGAAAAATTCATGACTCCAAAGACATCTCTTTATACTTTTGGACCCCTTTTAGAAGAACTTTGGAAGATCTATAAAGACAAGCCAGAAGGTCTAGAAAATGCAGCACCTCTCGTCAATAGTGTTGATGAAATTCATGTAACTAAACATATGAAAATTTCTCTTTTATCTAAATTCGCGCAATTGTCAACTGAAAGTAAAGTCAATTTTAATAAATACTCTGCTTTAATCGCACCACTAACACAAAATTTAAATTATCTTCAGGATAGTGAGCCTCTTTTTATTACACTAAGGTGGATCTCTATATTAGAAGACATGCCGCATCAAGAATGGCCGGAAATTATAGAAAAAGTTCAGATTCTAACTCGTGGGTTTCTAAATCCTGTTGATCGTCAAAGTGTTCTAGAAGCTTTGATTATCAATGAGAAGCACTCAAAAATAAAACTTGAAGATATAAAAAAAATAGCTCAATTAATAGCTCCTATTTCCCATAAATCTGCTTTCAAAGTCATTCATGGAATATACTACATACCTGCAATGCACAGAGAAAAAATGATTGATGCCTTGTTTCATTCAATGATTCGAGTTAATTGGCCGGACCTAGAAGAAACGATCATTTTAATGGGATTCATTCCTGAACAATTAGCCACTAAAGCTATAGATATTTTATATAATTTAAATGCTAATAGTTTTCACATTTTCTCTGAAATTTTCAAAGACAAAGATTATGCAGTGAAACTGACTAGCCACTGGTTATCGATTCTAAATAAAAATGAAAATTCAATTGAAAGTCTTTACTTAACTCGATTTATAGTTAACAAAGTACAAAATACCTACTGTGAATTAGAAGCGAAACACCCATTAGTGCAAAAAGCAATGCTTGTTATAAAACACTCACCGTTAACCCGGTAGAGATGTACCGACAATCCAGCCGGTTGTCCAAGCATTTTGGAAGTTAAAGCCTCCGGTAATGGCATCGATATCTAGGACTTCGCCTGCAAAGTAGAGTCGGGGGCATAGGCGGCTTTCCATTGTTTTGAAATTAATTTCGCGCAGAGTAACTCCTCCACAAGTTACAAATTCTTCTTTGTAAGTGGTCTTTCCATCTACTTTGTAAACACATTTCTTTAAATTTTCTTGCTGATCCTTCAATCTTTTCCATAAATTTTTAGGGATTTCAACAGGATTCTGCGTAAGTTTTTGGACCTCCTGATAACTCATCTCAGGAAGCCAATCGATCTCTATCTCTGTCTTGTAATTCCTCTCATGCAACAGGCGGGCTGCCCAGGCGGATAACTTAAGAACCCCTGGTCCACTAAATCCCCAATGAGTCAAAAGCAACGGTCCAGTCTGCTTAAAAGGGGAGTCCACAATCGAAACGGTTGCGGATTTGACAGAAATACCAGACAATTCAAGCAAAGGTGAACTGGGGACATTAAATGTAAAAAGGGAAGGCACTGGCTCTTGGATAGTGTGGCCAAATGCTTTCGCAAATTGATGGCCTTGTGGACTACTTCCAGTAGCTAGTAAAAGGGCATCGCACGAAAACTCTTCTCCAGTCGTATTAGTTAAAATAAAATGTGAATTTAAATTTTTAATTTGTTGAATGGTCTGCCTGTAACGTACCTCTACCTTCAACTTCCCTGCCTCTCTAATCAAGCAATCTATAATGGTTTGGGACGAGTCGGTCACTGGAAACATCCTTCCATCACCCTCAACCTTAAGTTGGACACCTCTTGAAGAAAACCACTCTATCGTATCACGGGGCTGAAACCGTGTAAATGGTCCAATCAACTCCTTATGTCCTCTAGGATAGTTTTGTGCCAATTGTCTGGCATCAAAGCAAGCATGCGTGACATTACATCTGCCTCCACCCGACACGCGTACCTTTGCCAAAGGGACCGCCGACTTCTCGAGAAGCAAAACCTTTGCCTTAGGATTATTCGCAGCCGCAGTTACAGCTGCAAAAAATCCTGCTGCCCCTCCACCTATGACTATAAATTGAAAATGTTCTGACATTGTCATTCTACTCTAGTAGAAGAGCTTGAAATAAATCCAGCTCTTTGATAATGTTCATACATTATCTTAAAACCTTGCCAAAATTTTGGTGAACTATGAAAAAAGACAAACATCCTAAGTACCAGCCGATTCTCTTTGTAGATTCGACCACAAATCGAAAATTTGTTTGCGGTGCTGCTATGTCGAGCGACGAAACAATGGAATTCGAAGGAAAGACGTACCCCATGGTGCGCATCTCTATCTCCTCCGACTCTCATCCCCTATTCACTGGCGATCGCAACCGCTTTGTAGACGCCGAAGGCCGTGTGAAGAAGTTCCAACGCCGCTATGCTGAAGCTGTAGAAAAGAGACAAAAACCCTCCGAGAAAGACGCTTAAAACTCAACCCCGCTCCCCGCAATGATAGAGAAAAAAATCGAACGTTTGCGGGTGCGTCTGGGTGAGGTCGAAGATCTGCTTGGAAATCCTGAAACTGTTCAAAACCAAGCCGTATTTCGTCAGCTATCCCAAGAGCATTCGTACCTCTCTGATGTCCTTCATGCATGGGAGAGGCTCTCCAAAGCACGCCAACAGCTCAACGACAATAACCAATTGTTAAAAGACGAAACCGACCCTGCGTTCTTAGCAGTTTTGCAGGAAGATATTAACTCTCTCAATGAGAAAGTTCCGCGTCTAGAACAAGAATTAGAAACTCTTATCGTTCCTCCAGATCCTAATGATCATCGTAATACCATCTTAGAACTGCGCGCTGGCACGGGTGGCGATGAAGCAGCGCTCTTTGTGGGCGACTGCGTACGCATGTACAAAATGTTTGCGGATCGCATTGGTTGGAAATATGAACTTCTCTCCTGCGCTCCCTCCGAAGTCGGCGGCTTCAAAGAATATGTCATGGTTATCTCAGGACAGAACGCCTACCGTTTCTTGCGTTATGAAGGCGGGGCACACCGTGTTCAAAGAGTGCCCGATACCGAAGCGCAAGGGCGTGTACACACCTCTGCAATTACCGTCGCAGTACTCATTGAACCTGATGAGCAGAGCGATGTAAAAATCGATGAAAAAGAGCTGCGCATCGATACCTACCGCTCCTCTGGTGCCGGTGGCCAGCATGTCAATACCACAGATAGCGCAGTCAGAATTACGCATCTTCCTACAGGCATAGTGGTCTACTCTCAAGAAGAGCGGAGCCAGCACAAGAATAAAGATAAAGCCATGCGGCTCCTAAAGGCCAAAATCTCTGAGAAGGAGATGGAACGCCAAATGGAAGAGATCGCCAGCAGCCGCTCCAAGCAGGTAGGAACGGGCGATCGATCGGAGCGGATTCGTACCTATAACTTCTCGCAAAACCGGATCACCGACCATCGCATTAACTACACTCGCTATAACCTGGATCGCACCATGGAAGGGGATCTGCAAGATCTAATCAATTCCCTTGTGACCTTCTTCTACCAACAGCGACTGCACGGCGAAGAGGAAGAAGATTAATCATGCAAAATCCAATATTAAACGCAAAGGCGCAAAGGCGCAAAGAAGCGCAGAAGTGCAGAATAAATTTTTTTCTTTGCTCCTTTGCGCCTTTGCGTCTTTGCGTTTCATTTTTTCTTTACGCTGTCTCATGCTAACCATCATTGAAACGCTACAGCTTTCCACTAAGTACCTAACGGAGAAGGGGATAGAACGCGCTCGACGCGACTCTGAAGAGCTCCTCTGCCATCTTCTCAACCTCCCCAGGCTTCAACTTTACCTCGAGCATGAACGGCCTCTACAAGAAGACGAACTCTCTCAAATGCGTGCCCTAATCGCTCGTCGTGGTCAAAGGGAACCTCTACAGTATATTTTAGGCTCTGTCCCTTTTTATAACTGTACCATCAATGTAGATAAGCGCGTCTTAATACCTCGGCCCGAAACAGAATGGCTTGTCGATCGTGTTTCGAAGCAAATTGAGAGCAAAAAAGTGCTTCTCGACCTCTGCTGCGGGTCTGGATGCATCGGCATCGCCCTCAAAAAAGCGCATCCTGAACTGCGTGTACTCGCCTCTGACTTTAGTCTCGACGCAATTGCTCTTGCTAAACATAATGCCAGGATTAACGAAGTCGACATCGAATTCTTCACAGGTGACCTTCTCGCGCCTTTCAAAGGAATGTTTTTTGACTACTGCGTCTGCAATCCTCCCTACGCTACCACAGATGAAATCCCCCAATTGCAAAAAGAAGTCGTCGACTACGAACCTCTCTGCGCTCTCGACGGGGGAAAAGATGGTCTGCTTTTCTATCGGCGTTTAGCTCACGAACTTTCTCACCATATGCCCCCCAACGGTAAAGCCTGGTTCGAAATCGGCGCCCACCAAGGCCATAGCATTATCCAGCTCTTCGATAAGAAAGGATGGATAGAATGTTATTTTGAAAGGGATTTAGCAGGATTCGACCGCTATATTTCCCTTGTCAAGGAATGAACTATTTTGTATTGTATTTGCATTAATGAAGTAATTAAGTAGAGAAATATGTTAGGTGCTTTAACCGACAAAATGCAAGGACTGCTCGCGCGTCTCTCCGGAAAACATAAGTTAACCGAAGAGAATATCGCCGAAGCTGCCAGCGAAGTCCGTCTCGCTCTGCTGGAAGCTGATGTCAACTATGGCGTTGTCAAAGATCTCGTCAAACAGATCAAACAGAAAGCGCTAGGTGACAAAGTCCTCAAATCAGTCACCCCAGGGCAACAATTCATCAAATTAGTCCACGATGAACTTGTCGAACTGATGGGCGGAGCTGAAGCACCCCTAGACCTTTCTCAAAAACCAACCATCATCATGATGTGCGGCCTACAAGGCTCTGGGAAAACAACCCAATGCGCTAAACTAGCCCGCTACTTTACGAAAACAAATGCAGCTCGAAAACCACTCCTCGTCGCCTGCGACCTACAACGTCCTGCTGCCATCACTCAGCTGCAAATCCTTGGCGAATCAATAAAAGTCCCTGTCTTCACGATGGAAGGGGAGAAAAATCCTCTCAAAGTCGCTAAACAAGCTCTAGAATATGCTAAAAAAGAAGAATATGACCTCCTAATCGTCGACACTGCCGGCCGTCTACACGTCGACGAAGCGATGATGGAAGAACTCGCTCAACTCCACACTCTCCTCTCCCCACACCACGTCCTATTCGTCGCCAACGCCGGCACCGGCCAAGAAGCCCCTAATGTCGCCGCTCAATTTAACGCAAAAGTACCCATCACGGGCTCCATCCTCACCATGCTAGATGGCAACACGCGTGGCGGCGCTGCCATCTCTATCCGTCACATCACCGGAAAGCCTCTTCTCTTTGAAGGCATCGGTGAAAAAATCGATGACATCCAAATCTTCAACCCGCGCTCCATGGCCGACCGTATCCTCGGCATGGGCGATACCATCAACCTAGTCAAAAAAGCGCAAGAACACATCGACGAAGACGAAGCCAAAAAACTCGAGAAAAAAATCCGATCGGCCTCCTTCACCTACGAAGACTACCTCTCTCAAATCCAGACTGTCAAAAAAATGGGATCGCTCAAAAGCCTTTTAGGTATGCTACCAGGCATGAAAGGGCTCTCCGATATCGATATCGATGACAAAGAATTTTTTAAAGTTGAAGCAATCATCCAGTCCATGACTCCAGATGAAAGATCTGAAAAAACCGAATTATCCCCTTCCCGCCGGCGTAGAGTCGCTCAAGGAAGCGGAAATAGCCTCGAAGCCGTTAACAAACTAGTCAAATCATTCAAACAAGCAAAGCAATTTTTTAAGAATATGCCAAATTTAAAACAGTTGCAAAAGATGATGGGAGGATCCCCCTTATGGCACTAATTATAAGGATGCGCCAACAAGGCCGCACCAATGCTCACGCCTTTAGAATAGTCGTGATCGACGAACGTCAAGCTCGTGACGGAAAATACGTAGAATCTCTCGGATGGTATAACCCCCACGCAGATACTGAAGAACTCAGCTACTCAATCAAGCCCGACCGCATCCAGCACTGGCTTGATCAAGGCGCTCAGATATCCGACAGAGTCGAAGCGCTAGTCGCTCGTGGCGCCCCCGAAGTACTACGACACTACCACGCAAAAGTCCAAGCACACCGCATCAGCCAAACCGCTAAAAGACGCGAACGCCGACGCCGTGCTGCCAAGACTGCAACAAAATAGCGCGGAACGATAGTTGCTTATTGACATCTTGTCCCTTTTTCCGGATTATTTTAGCGGAATATTTGATATCAGCATCGTAGGACGCGCAAGGCGCAATGGCCTAATCACCATCCGCCATACTGACATACGAACTTTTGCCGATAACAAACACAACCGCGTAGATGACAGGCCCTTTGGCGGCGGACCCGGAATGGTCATGATGGCTGAGCCTGTAATAAAGGCTGTACAGAGCGTAGCGACACCCCAAGCAAGGGTCGTCTACCTCTCGCCGCAAGGAAAGACTCTTAACGCCCCTCTGTGCAAAAACCTTGCCCGAGAGCAGCACCTAGTCCTCCTTTGCGGTCACTACGAAGGCATTGATGAAAGAGCCCTCGAGATACTCCAAGTCGAAGAGATCAGCATCGGCGACTACGTCCTCACCAACGGATGTTTACCCGCCAGCGTCCTCGTCGATGCAGTCGCACGCTTCGTGCCCGGAGTTCTCGGCCATGATGAAGCCGCGCAACAAGACTCTTTTGAGGGAGGGATCCTAGACTGGCCCCATTATACCCACCCTCGAAGCGTCCAAGGACGCGAGGTGCCCCAAGTTTTACTCAACGGCGATCATCAACAGATCGCCCAATGGCGTCGGACTGCTGCTTTAGAAAAAACCCGCAAAGCACGGCCCGATTTGCTTAAACAGTGATATGTGGAGAACATTAGATTATGAGCAAACCAACTCTAATCCTCGAGCTGGAACAAAAACAGCTAAAGAAAGATATCCCCCCTTTCAAAGTCGGCGACAGCATTAAGATCTATAGCCGCATTATTGAAGGAAATAAAGAGCGTCTACAGCAATTTATCGGCACGGTCATCGCACGTAAAGGTTCCGGACTTTCCGAAACCATTACTCTCTACCGCGTTGCCTTTGGCGGAAGCATCAAGCGCGTCTTTTTCTTACATAGCCCTCGCATCTCCAAGATCGAGAGACTCTCAGAAGGACATGTACGACGCGCTAAGCTCAACTACCTCATCGGAACATCCGGTAAGAAGTCACGCGTCAGACGTAAGCACACCTCCAAAGCACGCGCAGCCTTGGAAGCAAGCATACCAGACCAAGAGCCAACACAAGTACCCGAATCTCAAGCTCCCGATAATGGCTAAACATACTGAGCAGAAGCGTTTGGATGCGCTCTGCTCACTAGAAAAAGAGCTTCGAAGGCAAGGATATAGCTACATTGTAGGAGTGGATGAAGCAGGACGAGGCCCCTTAGCAGGCCCCGTCGTTGCAGCAGCATGCTACATTCCCGATGGAATCTGGTTTTTTGGCGTCAATGACAGCAAACAGCTCACACCAGATCGGCGCGCAGAGCTTTATGAACAGATTGTTAGCCATACTGAAGTCCATTTTGGAGTCGGTGTAGCTACGGTAGAGCAGATAGATAAGATTAACATCTATCAAGCAACCCTCTGGGCAATGCGACAAGCCGTTTTGTCCCTTAAAATAACCCCTCATTATCTTTTAGTGGATGGTACAGCCTTACCTGAAACCACGTTTCCCTCTTCAGCTGTTGTGCAAGGAGATGCTTCATCCTATAGCATTGCCGCAGCTTCCATTATAGCCAAAGAGTATCGAGACAGACTCATGGTTGAGTTAGATAAAGAGTGGCCGCACTATGGTTTTGGGAAGCATAAAGGATATGGAACACCAGAACATTTGAAAGCACTTAAATCACATGGGCCCAGTCCACATCATCGCAAGAGTTTTGAACCTGTGAAGACATTAACTCTGAAAAGAAAGCAAGCAGAGTTTGATCTGCCTGCTTTCTAAAATGATTAGTACCCAGCTGGGCAGCTTTGTTGAGCTTGAGCACATGGGTTGTCACCACATGAATGCTTCCAGTAGTACTTTGGAGTGTATTTGCAGTGTGTGTCATAAACATTTTTATAGCAGCACTTGCAATCATCCACTTCATAGCATTCGTTTTCGTATTTGCAAACGCACTCATTGTAATACTGAGGAACCATTTTGCAGCGTTGGCATTCGTAGTATCTAGGTACTTTTCTCCAGCATTTTTTCTTGCAGGGGATTTTTTCCTCTACACAACGGCATGTTTGATAATAGCATGGCTCGTAGTGTACATAGAGGCAGTAGCAGTCGTTTAAAGGTTGATCAGGCACTGCATGATCCTCAGGACAACACTGGTTATCACCAGCAACAGGTCCGTCATAGCGACCATCATATTGCCAATTGGTGTTTTGTGGCCGATTGACATAGTTTCTAGAAGTGTCTTGAGAATAAGCATTCTGTGTGATGAGAAAACCACAAAGCACGGCACCTAACAGAAGAAGCTTTTTCATGATTCCTCCTTACAGATGGAATTTTTTTTTACGGTTCATATGCCAGGTGGCGTGCCCCCTAGCCATAAAGAACTCTTGATTTCACTCATGATCTGATCTTAGATTTTTGACAATAAGAATTTTTAAAAGTAATAAAATTGGGTAGAT